>JBKJLT010000072.1:0-3363 GCA_046596765.1 Ferruginibacter sp.
CCGCACAGGGCAAGGCCGTAACCCGTGTAAAAGTAAATGGTAAAGATTTTTTTGGGGGCGATGTAAAAACGGCCACCAAAGAATTACCTGCTAATATTGTAGACAAGATTCAGATCATTGATGACTATGGTGACCAGGCAACCGTTAGCGGCATTAAAGATGGCGACCCGGATAAAGTGATGAACATCCAGATAAAAAAAGATAAGAATAAAGGTTTTTTTGGAAGAGTAACCGGTGGTTATGGAACCGATGACCGCTACCAGAGTTCGCTTAATGGCAATTTATTTAATAACAACACCCAAATTTCTGTAATTGCAAACAGCAACAATACCAATACTTCGCTTTTTAATTTTGGCGGTGGCGGCAACCGTGGCGCAACAAGTATGATGCGTAGTGGCATGAGCGCCATGAATGATATGGGCGGTATGGGCGCCATGAACAATATGATGCAACAGGGCGGCGGCGGTGGCAGTTCGCCTGCATTTACCGGTGGTAGCAGCGCAGGTATTTCAACCACACATTCTGCAGGTTTTAATTATAGGGATCAATGGAGCAAAAGGATGACAGTTTATGGTAGCTATTCTTATAATTATAAAAATACCGACCAACTGCAAAACAGTTACGAAACAAACAACACAACCCTTATAAACAACAACCAGGATCTTAATTCTTTAACCAAAGGAAACAGCCACCGTTTTACTTTTAATTTAGAGTACCAGATAGATTCGTTTAATTACCTGAAAGTAAGCCCCAGCATTAATTACAGCGGCAGCGATGCAGACAGTAAAACTTTTTTTGATTACAGAAGGCAAAACGATGGAACTAAAACATTGGATGGCTCTAATAAAAATCTAAACAACTCCCAGGCTCCAAATCTGGCAGCTACTATTTTATACAACCATAAATTCAGAAAGCGTGGCCGCAATTTTTCCACCAGCATCACGCTGGGCACTAATCAAAATAATTCTGAGCAGGATGTTACAAATTTAAGTATGCAATACCAGCCTTTTCAATTCAGCAGAAATACTTTTCAGTTTACCGACCAGGAAAACAATAATTATAATTATGGTGTAAGATTTACTTACTCTGAGCCGTTGAATAAATACCGCAGCCTTGATTTCAGCTACTCACATAATTTAAATTACGGCCGTAACAACCGTCAGACATACAATGTAGATTCTGCGACAAAAGTTAGAAGCATTAATAATTTTTTAAGTAACGATTATGAAAATAATTTTTACAACAACCGCATAGGTGTATCGCTGCGAACCACAAAAAAGAAATACAATTACACCGTTGGTATTAGTGTGCAACCGGTGAACTTACAAGGCAAATCTCTTACAAGGGATAGTTCGTATAAAGCTATTAAAAGAGCAAGTGTTTTCCCCATTGCAAGGCTGGTATATAATTTCAGCCGTACAAAAACCTTAAATGCCAGTTACAATGGAAATGCCAGCCAGCCCAGCTTTAGCCAGTTGCAGCCGGTGCAGGATTTCACCAATCCGCAAAGTACATCTATCGGCAATCCCGATCTTAAACCATCCATCAACCACAACCTTAACCTGAGTTACAACAATTTTAATTTTATAAGCGGCAAAGTAATTTTTACCAATTTAACGTTGAGTACCATCAGGAACCAGATTGTAAATAAAACTGCCCGACGTGATAGTCTTGGTTCAACAATCTCTATCCCCGAGAATGTAAATGGATATTACAATGCTTTAGGATTTTATGCTTACTCAAAACCATACAAAAACAGGAAGTATGTAATTACACTGACCGGTAGTTTAAATTACAATCGCAATATCAGTTTAACCGATAGTGTACATTTTACAGGTAATTCATTGGAGCAAAATCTTAATCGCAATAAAATAAACGGTAACAACTGGATAATTACCCAAGGTTTAAATTTTGAGTATAACTATAAAGATATTCTGGAACTGGGTACAGGTATAAGCTATAGTTTAAACGATAACAAATACAAAAGTGCAGATAAAAGTAAAACCTTAACCGGTTTTCAAAATACTACCAGCAATGCATGGACACTCAGCAGCAACTTGAATCTAAACCTCAGCAAAACCCTGGTTTTAAAATACGATTTTGATTATACCATCAACAGCGGCCTTGCCAGCAGCGTAAGCCGTAACCAGGCAATTATGAATGCCTCGCTTGAAAAACAATTATTTAAAAAGAAGAATGGCATCATCAAGCTGGCTGCTTACGATCTGTTTAACCAAAACAGCAATATAAGCCGCCAGGTACAAGGCTCATCTATTTTTGATACCCGTACAAACCGGCTTACCCGTTATTTTATGGCCACATTCACGTATCGTCTGCAACGTTTTGCCGGTCAAACAATACAAAACCGTGGGCCTGGTGTTGATTTCAGGAAAATGGGGCCTCCACCAACCGGCGGACCGGGATTTTAACAGGTGCTTTATTTGCTTTAAATACAGAATTTTAAAATAAAACATAGAAAAAGCACAATTGAAAAACCAAAGTTGAACGGAGCGTCGCCACTTCAGCCAAATCAGGGGCCAGATGTCTGCCCCCAAAAAAATACAATCTACATTCTTAAAAGGCTGAATAAATATACCTAAGAGGTTTTTTATAAAACCCTTTTCATTACCTTTGCCACCCAAAAAGCAACCCCCTTTAAAGGGCAAATACTTACAATTTAACCAGGAATTTACTATGAGTGGTGCATTAAAAGAGGTTCGTAACCGGATAAAGAGCGTACAAAGTACACAGCAAATTACCAAAGCAATGAAAATGGTGAGTGCAGCAAAACTGCGCCGTGCCCAGGATGCTATTACACAAATGCGCCCTTACGCCCAAAAGCTGCAGGAAATGCTGAGCAATATTGTAAGCAATGGCGATGGCGATGTTAATATGGCATTGGCGGCAGAAAGGCCGGTTGAAAATGTAATGATTATTGTGGTCACCAGCGACCGGGGCTTATGCGGCGGTTATAACAGTAACCTGATAAAATTAGCCAAGCTGGTGATTGAAGAAAAATATTCGCAACAGGCCGCAAAAGGCAAAGTACAGATTTTACCTATTGGCAAAAAAGGATACGAGAATTTTACAAAGAGTGGTATTAAAGTAGTTAACCAATACTGGGATATTTTTACCGGTTTAAGTTTTGATAAAGTGCAGGCTGCTGCAAAGCATGCCATGGATGCTTTTGCCAATAAAGAAGTTGATGCGGTAGAATTGATATACAGCGAATTTAAAAATGCAGCAACACAACGTTTTGTTGCAGAGCAGTTTTTACCGGTTTCTAAAGTTGCTAAAACTGAAGGCCAAAAAAATGCTGACTTTATTTTTGAACCCGATAAAAATGTTTTGATTGCCGAACTG
>JBKJLT010000499.1:0-4909 GCA_046596765.1 Ferruginibacter sp.
CCGGTGTTTAAAACAACATATTCGCCAGTGTAACTAATGCGCTTTAATGTGGTTAAAGGCATTCCGGTTCCAATGGTAAATCCGTACTCGGGCCTGTTTGCAGTAGTTTTAATATAATCGGGGCCATAATAAAACCCGGCCCTGTACCTTACAAAATTGAAATATTTTTTTACCGGTGTATTTGCTTTTGCCGGAAAATATTGTGCCCCTAACCTCACCGTCCACGTATTTTGTACCGCGTCGGTTTGCCCGTAGAAACGGTAATTTACCCAATTACCATATTCAAAGTCGGCACCAACTAACCAATGTTCATCCTGGTAGGAGGCACCCGCAGCTACCATTGCCGGAAACTTAATTTTTCCTTTTACATCTTTTTGCTGGTAAACACTATCAAGCTGAAACTGGTTACCATTGGCATCATAAAAAAATGTTTCTCTTATTAAATCATTGTTTGCGTTTAAATTTTGCTGAAGGTTTCCGTAAACACCAAGTTTCAGATTTTTTGATGTATTGCCTTTGGCATCTTTTGCCAAAGTAATATCGTATTGCAAACCACCATTGATAAAAAATCCGCCAAAGGTTGTTTTGTTTTCTGTATTGGACATGTAATAATAAGTACTGTCGTTTATAAAAGTAAGTTTAGTACTGTAGTCTTTACTGCCAAACATATAGCCTGCATTAAAACCAATACTCAGGTTTTTAAACTTAATACCTGTTCCTACATGCACCTGGTTAACACCACCACTACCCTCGAACAATGTATTTAAACTATCAATCCCCGAAATTCGCTCGTTCTTTTCAATCTTGTAATTAATTTTAGAAACCGGTTTCAGTCCCAGGCTCATAGTCCAATGTATACTTTTTTTAAGCATTTTGGGAGTACTTAACGGAAAAGCCATTTGCAGATAGGAAACATAGGTATTGGCCGAGGTGAATTTTCTTGCGGGGTTGCTACTTTTTAAAATACGGTAATCTATTTCGGTACCCACATCAAAAATGGTGTTTGTAATTGCCGAAAGCGAAGCGGGGTTGGTGAAGTTAATACTTTTATTATCGCTGATTGCTGCGGAAATTCCACCCATACCACGGGTAAAAACATTATGATTGGGTACCAGATCTCCCAATCCATATCTTGAATAGGGCGAGTTTTCCTGTGCAAATACACTCATTTGCAAGCCGCAAGCCACAAAAAGTACCGTTAAAATTTTAGCCATTGTTAGTTTCACTGAGTGCATATAATCCTTTAAATAAAAAATAAGGGTCGGCAAATATCCTGTTTTTAAGTTGCCCGGCAAAATAGCTTGTATCGCCCCCGGTTAAAACGGCGTTAAAGTTGCTATATTTTCGGGCATATTCGCTTATAAAACCGTCTATTTCATATGTAATACCGGCAATTACGCCGCTTTGCATATTTGTTTTGGTATCATATCCAATCAGGGGGAAATTCCACTCTTTTTGCACCAAAGGCAGCTTTGCTGTAAAAACCTGCATGGCTTTAAAGCGCATTTCCATGCCGGGCGAAATACTACCGCCAATAAATTCATGGTATTGATTTATGAAATTGTAGGTGATGCAACTGCCTAATGCAACTACCAAGTTGTTTTTACCAGGATAAAAATGAACTGCTGCGGCAGAAAGTGCCAGCCTGTCGGCACCAATAGTCTCTGGCTTACCCACAGGCGTTGTAAAATTTGCTTTGGTAAGATGGGAGAGTTTGTGAAAAGCAGTTTTTGCCGCTAATACATTTTCAATATCAGCATTGTGTTCAATTACCGAAGACAGGATCGTTTTCTGCGGAGCATGATCGGTAAGTAATTTTTCAATGGTTGCTGTTTCATCATCAGGCAAAACGATTTCTTCAGAAAAATTTTCATTTACAAAAATGGCCGCTTTTAAACGGGTGTTTCCAAAATCGAAGCAAATGGTTTTTGTCATTTAAATAAGTTTAGGGGTTTAGGGTTTAGAGGTTTAGGGTTTAGGAGTTTAGAGGTTTAGCATAAATCTGTTAAACTAAACCTTCTAAACTCCTAAACTTCTAACCTTCTAGACTCAATTTAATCCTTTCAGGTTTTTAAAATGCCCGTTCAGTTTTACTTTTTCTTTCAGCATTTCCATTTCAGCCAATACAGGTATTACTTTGGTAAGATGCCTTTTTAAATATTCCTGCCGCTGCGATTCATGCAGCAGTTCCAGTAATTCATATTCTTCCTGCAGCGACATGCCTGCATGGTGGGCCACATCATAGCTCCACAATTCTGCATCAGGTTTCGAAAACTTCTTTTCTATCTTAAGCAACTTGTGTAATTCTTTAATTCCTTTTACAATACCATTCATAAGTATTCTGTTGCCTCTTTCATCGCTTTCAGGGTAATTTACAATGGCCCCGCTGAACAATTTACCCGGCAGTTCATTAATAATCTCCAGCATTTTAAAAACCTGCAGCCCCTCAGTTTTAATATCCATTTTTCCATCTTCATAAACCTGGCTAATTTCTTTTACGTGAACCAGCGTACCCATTTCATTTATTTTATCATCAATTACGGCTGGTATGCCGAATGGTTTTTTGGTTGCAAAACATTCATTAACCAATTGCCTGTAGCGGGTTTCAAAAATATGCAGGTTCAATTGCTCTCCCGGATAAACTACAATAGATAATGGGAATATGGGAATAAAATTGGTCATTTTTAAATTACATTTTTTTACCTGCAGAATACGTCATCTCTTTTAAATAGTGGTATTTTAAAAAAGTATACCGTGCTGTTGTTTTTGCAATGATAAAACCTGCTGCACCATCTAAAAAACCCAACCTGAAAATATAATGCTGTATAAAAGCAAATACCGGTGAAAGATACTGTTTAAAAAAGTTGGGCTTTTTTCCTGCAAGCAGATATTTTTTAGCATTCATACGGGCATAATAGTCTGTCTTAGCATCATACTCCTGGCGGTTTTGCACGGTGTAGTGTAAAATATTTCCTGTAAGTTTTGTTACAATAACATTTTCGGGAAACTCCAGGTTTTCATGAACTGCTACATTGTTCCACTGCACTTTTTTACGATTAAAGAGCCGTATATGCCAATCGAATCCCCACTCACCAAAGCGTATCCATTTATTGCAAAAGAAATTTTTAAAGCGTATGTTGAACACTTCGTTGCTGTTGGTTAATGCAAGCTGTAACAGGCTTTGCTGCAATCCGGCATCAATGGCCTCATCAGCATCCAGGCTTAAAATCCAGTCATTTTTTGCTGCATCAATTCCTTTGTTCTTATTAATTCCATAACCGCTCCAATCGGTTTCAATTACCACAGCATTAAATTTTTTGCAAATGGCAACTGTTTCATCGGTACTGCCACTGTCAACTATTACAATATCATTTGTAACTGCCTGTAAACTCTGCAAAGTATTGGCAATGATGTGTGCTTCATTCTTTGTAATGATAACAACCGATATCTCCATGCTACAAAGAAACAATAAAAAATGTCCCGGCAGAAACTTTGCCAAAGTTTAAAACTTTGGCAAAGTTGTAAACTTAATTTATTTGCTATTTTCTGAAAGTGAGTGGTGAGAGCACCGCCCACGGCGAGCCGCCCAAGTTGATGGCTCACGAACGGCTACAAAAACTTTGGCAAAGTTGTAAACTTAATTTATTTGGTATTTGAAAATAGAAAATTGAAATTTGTTTAATGTGGCAACAACAGATCAATGAAATTAAAAGTGGCAATGCCAAAACACTGGCCCGGTGCATTTCTTATATTGAGAATGAAGTAGCGGGTTACGAAGACCTGTTGCAGCAATTACCCCCTTCTCAAACACCCATTATTGGTATTACCGGGCCACCGGGTGCCGGAAAAAGCACACTGGTAGATGCATTGATTGGATTATTGGTACACGAAGAAAAATCGGTTGCAGTAATTTGTGTTGATCCATCTTCTCCATTTAATTTAGGGGCATTGCTTGGCGATCGTATCCGCATGAGTGAATGGTATAATAATCCGAAAGTGTTTATCCGTTCTTTAGCAACCCGTGGTTCGTTGGGTGGCCTGCATCCAAAAATTATTGAGATAAGTGACCTAATGAAGGTTGCCGGCTTTGATTATATTATTGTTGAGACAGTGGGTGTGGGCCAAAGCGAAATTGAAATTGCCGGGCTTGCAGATATTACCATTGTAGTGGTAGTGCCCGAAGCCGGTGATGAAGTACAAACCATGAAAGCCGGACTGATGGAGATTGCAGATGTATTTGTTATAAACAAAGCCGACCGGCCCGATGCCGATATTTTTGTAAAGAATTTACGGTTGATGCTGGCACCTGCTTTTCATAACCATACCATGCCCGTGCCGGTTATTAAAACCGTTGCATCGCAAAAAAAAGGTATTACTGAGTTATTAAAAACAATTACAGACTCTTTCAGCATTGTAAAGGAAAAAGAAAAAAGAAGCTGGTTACTTGCCGAAAAAGCGTTTCATCTTATACAGCAAAAGAAAATGATGGCGATAGATAAAGCGATGCTGAAACAAAAAATTGAAGAAGCCGGAAACGATTTTAATTTATATGCCTTTATTAAAAATTATTATTAATTTTTTGATTATTGCCCATTGTCTATTGCTCACTGCCCATTGCTTCCTGTTCCTCAAACTTCTTATTCCCCTTCCACCAACGGTAGCCAATAAAACCAACAATGGCAAAAGGTGTCATCATCAAATACAGTATGGCGGAGTTCATTCCCTGTGCAGGTTTTTCGCCAAGCTGAAGGGATGTTTTGGTACAAACAGCACATTGGGCTTGTAAAGCCGGAGAAATAAGCAGAGTGACTAAAACTAAGATTAATATGTTTCGGATATGTTTCATTTACTACTGTAAAGGTACGGCTGCATACCGGTTTGAAAACATCTGTTTAACAGAAATTAACGA
>JBKJLT010000505.1:0-12128 GCA_046596765.1 Ferruginibacter sp.
TCCGCTCCACCTGCGAATCTGGCCTGCATCTAATTCTCCATCCTGGTGTTTGTATTCATCGTATTGATTAATTAATTCTATTGTGGCGTATGTTAAACCCATTGTTTTGTTTTAAGACAAATCTAAACATTTTGCAAATAAATGCGAAGTTCTATTTGTTTCTGCCAGTGTACTTTTGCCATAGTCAATATGTGCAATGATGCAAAAATTTCTGATGTTCTTCATGTACGTTCACTCGCTTTTTGAGGGGGCAAAAGTAGTTTAAAATGCTGGGATTTGAACAGGGATTGAGTTGGGTTGGAAGGTTATTATGTACCACGCTTGGTGCTTCCATTTGGCTGCAAGCATCCGTTTTATACCATCAGGTAATATGAGCTCTTTTGTGACTCTTTGCTGCTAACTCTTGATCATCTCCAGGTTTTAAGCATGTTGTTCTTGTAAAGAGTGCATAAAAATCAGACTTACAAGTATGAACCGGATGCTTACATTGCCACCCTTATGAGGAGAGGAATGCCATATTTTTGCATTCCTATTTTAAAAGATGAGGTAAAAAAATTATTTTGAGTACTACTTTATGTCCATTTAAAGGAAGAATAATTTTTTCCAGTACAACCGGGCATTTAACTTTAATAAAATTTGAGTTTTAATTTTCACAAAGGCTGGAAGCCTTAGTACAGGAGTTTAACTATTTAAGCTTACTTTCATAATAATCGATGCACTGTTGTGGAAATTTTTCATTTTTCATTTGCTTAATTAATTTACGAGGATTATGCCACAGACTTTTTTGATCAACACTGTTATTATGCAGATTCAAAATTGTGAAATTTATAATAGAAAGATTAGTACGATTTTGCCCCAGACTACCTGTGTTTGTAAAAGTTTTCCCATTAGATAATTGTTTATGGAATTGATAGTGTGAATGACCGATGATTGTATTAGCTTTTAAATTAAGCGTGGTAATATCTGTATCCGGGTAGTAATATTTGTTGTTTATCGTGTGGCATATTTCAAACGACCCGATTTTATAAGATTTGGCATAATTCTTTATGATATCCAAATATTTAAATTTGGGAAAGGTTTGTGCAAAAAAATCCTTTACCAAATTATTGCTTCCTGTATAAAGTCCCATAAGATAAGCTTCTTCATGATTACCTTTTAGGCAAATGCATTTTACCTGATCCAATAATTCCACGCATTCATTACTCCATGGCCCATAATTTACAACATCACCATGACAAACAATTTGATCAACTTCTGCTTTGTATTTGGCCAGAACTTTTTCAAGAGCAATCAGATTACCATGAACATCCCCTATGACTAATATCTTCATTCCTTATTTTTCAAAAGATCTTTTAACCCATTCTCTAAAGCAATAAACTGAGTATAAACATCACCAATACACATTTTTAATTTCTCTACACTGATATTAGCTTCAGAATTTACAATGTCAGAATCGTATTCTATAACCGTTGACGTAGAATTCATTATTTTTTTTAGCAACTCTACCAAATTTTTCAGGGAAACAGGATTTCCATTTGCCAGATTAATTACCCCACTTTCAATGTTAACTTTTGCAAGTACATTTATTGATCTGCAAACATCCTCCACATTAATAAAGTCAAAAGAGTTATTAGAATTCGTAATTTTTATTTCCAGATTGTCTTTTAATTGTTGTTTTATGTTAAATAATATTCCTTCTTCAGCCATGCCCACACCGTAAACGGAAGATAGACGAACATGAATTAAATTTGTTTCACTCTTACCGACAATTTCATTCATTATTTTTTCCTGGCTCAGTTTTGACATACAATATCCTACATGAAATCCTTCAGGAACGCCTGAACAATCTTCAGTTAAAACATTTGGCCAGGGCTTCTTCACCACTACCAACGTTGAGCAATTAATAATTTTGGAAATTCTCATTTGAACCGCCCAATTTGAAATATTTGCCGCACCTATGACATTCGTTAAGAAAAGTTCCTTTAAAAATTCAGGGTTCCGGGATGTTTTGCCTGATTGTGGTATCCGGGATGCACAATTGACAATTACGTCAGGTATAAAACAAATTTGAGTAAATGCTTTTGCATCTGAAATATCAAGGGCCATAGAATTATTGTTTCCTGATCTGGAGATAGAAAACACTTCATGGCCCTGCATTTTTAAAAAGCCCGAGACTTTAGTACCAATGAAACCAGAAGATCCAAATATCAAAATCTTCATTTTTCTTTTTTAAAGGGATAGTAACTTGTTGAAAATAAATTTGATACTTTTTCTTTGTGAAAATCATCCAAAACCTGATTTTCAATAAATAAATCAGAAAAAGTTCTTAAAACAGTTCCTGATCTTAAAATCGGTTGTGAAATACTTTTCCCCTCTAAATAATAATTAAGTAAAGCCTCAACTTCATTAAAACCAAACATTAATCGTAGTGGAGTAGTGCCGCTAAACCGACAATTTATTTCAAAAACCACAGGCTTCCCATTCTTTATTCGATATTGAAAATTGGCTGGCCCTTCTACTCCTAATTTCTCTGCAATCATTGCAATTGTTCCATCGTATTTGGAAGATACATCATTTCGAAAGGCCCTCCAGGTATTTCCGTCTCTAAGTTCACGCATTAACGATACCACTGCTTTGCATTTACCGTTAACCACTAAGCAACCTGTCGTATATTCTCCCTGAACATCACTTAACATTTCCTGGATTACTAAGTTATTCTTATAACTACATATCCTATTTAAATCTGAATCATCTTTAATAATTTCAATTCCTCTCGATCTTGCTCCGTCTACAGGCTTTGCAATAAAAGGGTAATTACTATTTTCTTTTAAAAAAGCTACTGCTTTTTCTTGAGATGTAAGTGCTGATATTGGATAGGGGAATCCGGCTTTTCTTAAAAATTCAGATGTCAGCCACTTATCGTTTGATATTTCAATTACAGGTTGTTCAGAAACGACGATTTTTAGTTTATACTTTTGTTCCAGATATGTCTGATGTTGAGCAAAGAGAGGCAATTCAACGTCAGTACCTATTAATACCACATCAATTTTTTCTTTTGCAATAATTTTTTCAACTATTTCAAAATACGATGAATCTGAAACAAAAGGTATGACATATGATTTATTGGCCAATGAATGCCCGGTTGAACGTACGTCCGGGTCTGCCGAAATTACATTATAGGCAAGATTTGAAAAATTAAGGCATCTAAGAATCCCTTGACCCAATAATGCTCCTGCACCTGTTACTAATATATTTCTCATTCTTTATTTTTATTTTTCATATAGTTCACAAATGTTGGCATCGTAACATGCCCATCCGCATTAATTCCCTCTGGCATAAATACTTTTTTTATGGTTAAAAAAAATATTTTAACATCTAACAAAAAACTTAAATTATCAACATACCAAACATCATAGTCGAATTTCCTTTCCCAATTTATTGAGTTTCTTCCATTAACTTGCGCCCAGCCCGTAATTCCTGGCTTTACTTCGTGCCTTCTTTTTTGAATCTCGTTATACAAAGGAAGATAGTCAGGCAATAAAGGCCTTGGTCCGATCAGGCTCATATCTCCTTTTATAACATTTAATAGCTGGGGAATTTCATCTAAGGATGTTTTACGCACCAATGTTCCATAAACAGTTAATCGATCTGCATCTTGCAGCAAAATACCCTGGGCATCTTTATTGTCGTTCATGGTTTTAAACTTGATCACCTTAAAAATCTTTCCATTTTTACCTGGTCTTTTTTGTAAAAAAAATGGTTTACCACGATTAGCTATACATAGCCCCAAAAAGACCAGTATAAATATTGGTGATAATAATAATAGCCCTATAAAAGATAGTATGAAATCCAGAATTCTTTTTAAAAAGCTTTTATACATTTATTAACTATTAAATTATTGAGACTATAAAGCAGATTGTGTAAACATAATTTTAGAATCTGCATCTATTTTGAAAGATAGTTAAATATTGGAAACCTATTTGGAAAACATTCGTCCACCATAAAATATAAGAAAGCAATTAGACATAGGCTATAAAATAGAAAATCAAAGCATAATACTTTTTGAAATTCGTCGGGTTTGGAAAACCCGGCTGAATTTGCTGAACACGGTTTTGCAAAGGCGGGCTTTATTAAAAGCAAAAATTTCTGGAAAACATATTGGATGCGGGCCGCCTAAAATGGTACTCTTGGGAGCCGTCGTTTGAAGTGGCTACGTTAAAGCAATTTCTTAAAATTGAAGACGATGATAAATTTCATTGTTTCAAAGGACAAGTATTTTTTTTGGCACCGTGGTTAGGCGTATTGCCTTGCGTAGGCTTCCCCCGGCGAGGTATTAGAGTCTGCCACAGTTTACAAACAACGCCTGCTGCCAAAATAATCAATCTTAAAACATTTTATAATTAAAACCTCATTTTTCACCGCTGGTTAAACCCCTAAATTGGCAATTGAGAAATTTCCTAATCCAACTTCCCTTCTTACTCGTAAATATACTGGTTTTGGTGCCGATTGATAAATAATTAACCCAAATTTTTAATTTGAAAATTGATGTGCTGCCCAACGATGAAGATTTACGTTTGCTTGACCTGAAATCTTACGAGGTTTTAGGTAACCAGGCAGAGGCGGATTTTAATGACCTGGCCGAATTAACCTCCCGGTTTTTTAATTGCCCTGTGGCATTGGTTACCTTAATAGGCAACACTCAGCAATGGTTTAAAGGCAAAACCGGAACCAATTTAAAAGGTAATGATCGTAACCTGAGTTTTTGTACCCATACCATTTTAAAAAATGAAGTGATGGTTGTTGAAGATGCAACAAAGGATGAGCGCTTTTTCAATAACCCAACAGTAACCGCTAAAGAACTTAATTTAAGGTTTTACGCAGGTGCGCCCATCGTTTCGCCGGCAGGATTTAAACTCGGCACCATCTGTATGTTTGATACCATTCCCAAATCATTTTCTGAAGCAGAGAAAAATACGCTGAACCTGCTTGCAAAACAAGCGGGCCGGTTACTGGAATTGAGAAAAAAGAACCTGCTTATACGGGAACATGCAGAAGAAATAATTCTGGAAAAAACAAAACTAATAAACAACGTTGTAAAAATACATGAAGATGACAACCGGCTGATGGCTTATAATTTACATGAAAAACTGGCACAGGAAATTGCCGCTACTCTGCTTTATTTAAAAGCTGCTGAAACCAACGATGACAAACGAACAGCCCTGGTAAACACAGCAAAAGTGCAGTTGGAACAGGTGCTTGAACATATAAAAAAACTATCGAACGATATCATTCCCACTACCGCAAATTTTTTGCCGGTACAAAATTTAGTGGCAGAATATGCCAAAAAAATTGCACCTGCTTTTGCCTTTGCAGTTTCCATTGTTGTACAAGGAAATAATGATCGTGCAAATGCCGAACTGGTTATTATTTCCATGCGTATTGTAGAGGAATGGTTTCAGGCACTGGCAAAATACAGCAGTGTTACCAGGGTTGAACTTATTTTAAAAATGAAAGACCGATTTGAACTGATTATAGAAGATAACATGCCTGATGTAGATATTTTAGACCGTAAAAAAGCTGTTAGCGGGTACCATTTCTACGAAAGGGTAATGCTGCAGAGCGGCCTGATTGAATTATCCACCATTACCAATGGAAAAAATATATTGACAGTTAGTTTACCGGTTTAGCATGTGTTTTCAATGTTGAAATATCTTTTGCAGCCGTGGGCCGGTTTATTTTCCCCGCCAGCGCTTTTACCAAGTACGAATCTGGGTCTGGCTTGTTTTTGCCACCAACACATGATTCCAAAATAATCAGGAACTTAATAAATGTTTAGTGGCAATATCATCATAACTTAAATGCCCGTCATTAAAATAAATATTGCTGTGAAATTTTTCCAGGTAAGCCAACACCCATATTGCTTCTTTCTTTTCGGTAATGGAAAGAATGCTGTTCCGCCGGGCTTTTCATAGCCCAGCCAATTCCTTACCAGCAGGGTTTTCGGTACAAAATGCAATCATCACTTAACCTCCTTCCCCGTTTTATCAATATAAAATGTTCGTCCCGTTTCATCCTTTACCCAGGCAATACCGCTTTCAAAATTCTGGGCATCGGTAAACGATACCGGAATAACTACATCGCCTTTTGCATTTATATAACCATACTTTGCGTTTGTCTTTATTTTTGCAAGCCCTTCTGCAAACCCACCCACCATATCATATTGCATAGGTATCACCAATGCGCCGGTTTTATCAATGAATCCATATTTGTTCTGCTTCATCACCCAGGCCCGGTTGTCAGAAAAGCCAGGAGAAAAATCATCATAGGCATCATAGAATAATATTTTACCCGTGGAATCCATCATGCCTTTTTTATTGTCTTTCCTGAATTTGATGATACCCCATTCATAATCGTAGGAACTCATGTTATAATCTGCAGGAGTGATAATTTTGCCGGTTGCCAGGTCAACCAGTCCCCACCTGTCAGTTCTGGTGCCTTTATACATGGCAATGGCAGCATTGGTTTTTTCAATACGGTATATATTCTCAAACTGGGGGCTGGTGGTAACAACCCCTTTGGTATTTATGGCTCCATATAATTGTTGTTCGTTGGTTATAATGGCAACAGCATTCTGAAATTTATGAATGTTGCTGAATGTTGGCTTTGCTATCCATTTTAGTTTACTATCCATTAAACCAAATAAATTGTTCTCTCCCACTATCAGCATGCCGTTTTCGGTTGGGGTTATGCGGCTGTAGGCAAAAGGCAACAGCTCTTTAAACTGATTATCTATCAGGCCAAATTTTGAATCCTTCATGGCAATGAATCTTTTTCCATCAACCCGGTCATGCATAAGCAGTAAGCCTGCAGGTACCGTAAATGTTTTACCGCTGGTATTTATAAAAATTTTTTCTTTTGAATCGTTCCATACGGTTACAAACCAGCCGTTGCTTAAATCGCCCTGCATTTCTTTATACATTACAGGTACAATCTCTTTTCCGCTTCGGTCAATAATGCCTTTAAGAAAATATTTAGCAGGTTTACCGTTTACTTTTTTTGAGGTATCTGTCATTTCTTTAGTTGCTACTGCAAAGCCATATTTATAGTCGCTTATTGATGAATAAAGCGGTGCAACAATTTCTTTTCCGGCCTCATCCAGCACACCATTAAGGCCTGCTTTGCTAAAAACCGACCTGCCATCTATAAAAGCAGCAGGTTTATTGTAAAATTTGGGCTCAAGCAGTACCTTGCCGTCCTTATCTTTCAACCCCCAAAGGTTCTTATTGTTTTTAAAGAAAGTTGGATTTTGGCTTTGTACACACAAGCTGATGAATAAAGCCACAGATAAGAAAAGTGTTTTTTTCATAACAGATAAATTTAAATAATTAATTGCTGCAGCGTTCTAACAGCAAATCTAAAATAAGATTAAATTTCTATGGATTTATACCCATTAAAGGGTATTTTTTGTACAGCACCTTCCTTTCATGAAGAAATTGGTCACAAATTTTTTTATGCGCATTAAATTAATGTTTTTTTTGTCGTCGCAGGCGGGAGTAAGTTTATCGGCAGTTGACCTTGCTGCGACCAGCAGGGAATCGGAGTGTAAATTCTTTTTGCCGACAGGGATTGTTATTTTGTTGCAGCTTTTACCTCATGGATATTTTATTCCTGTTGGCTATCTTTATATCTGTTTCGATTCTGGAACTGACCTTATTAAACCCGAATCTCTAAAAACTATATTAATTATATAACCAGCGTTGCGTTGTTTAATATAAAAGTTATTTGAAACACTTAATAGGTCAATGTTTTACCCAATTTTATACCGGCGTTGATTTGAAATTAATACAGTTCGTTCTTTGCATAAATCATTGATGAACCAGGTACGTATGGCTTGCACCCAATTAATGGATTTTGCATCACAGGATTTTTTTAAAGTCTGTGTTAACCGACATTACGGTAACTCTAAGACAAAATTCTCACACCCTTTATCACCATGGTATTGGACAGGCGATTAGTAAATAAACTTTATCCCGTGCAAATGAAAATCTGTAATAAAAAACGGTACAGACATATTCATATTTTTATTCTTCCTTTTTTTCTTTTTCCTGCGGTAAATCTTCCATAACAGTTTTAATTGCATTCATGAATGTAATTTTTTTACCGGCATCAATCCTTTCGTCTGTAAAAAGTTTACCTATAAAACGCATCATCTCTGCCCTTGGGCCACCTTCTTCTTTTTCCACAAATTCTGTGGTGCTTACAGTATTAAGTTCTCTTATTGTAGCAATGATAAATACAATAAAAAGTACAATAACTACACTCGTTAAAACGATGATATCCGTATTGTTTTCCATAATAGTTTATGATTTTTTTTTCATGTTGAAGAAGATGAGTAATCCCATAATAGTTGGGGGCCACAATCCGATGAAGATTGCTCTGTTGGGGTTTTTTAATATCACATAATAATATTCTGATACAAAAATCAGGATAACTACCATTGCGACGATTAATAATTCTGATGCCTTGAATTTTTTGAACATGGAGTAAATTTTAGTTTTAAAATAATTTTTTATTTAATATCAATTTTCAGCAGGTTTTATTTTACGCAAGCTATTGTACATGTCGTGCATAATCTGCATGTGCGGGGCAGTAAGCACGGCAAGCCCTAAAAACAGGTAACCCACCATGGCATGGCTGTTAATAAACATGAACCCTGTTAAACCAAAGAGGGCAATTCCTCCAATTGCCAGAACACTATACAATAAAATTTCACGCTTAATGCTTTTTTGGGTATAAAAATTATTTTTTCTTAAATAAGCAGTAATATTATTGAGCGATAAAACAGAATGCCATACCACAAAGTAAAATGTAAAACCAAGCAACAGGGGCAGATTAAACAGGATTAATAAAATAACTGCAAAGCGGATCAAGAACTGCCCTTTATCATATGTACCGGTATTGCTGTTGCGGAGAAAATAAATAAATGCTGCTGTAAAAAATAATATTCCGGAAACTGAAATGATGTTGTATCGGTTTGCATCAAGCCAGTTAATAAAATCTGCATTTTGCTTACCTGCGGTGAATAGTTGAAACAGCGGTTTTACTTCTTCAAAATGATGCAGCAGTATAACAGAAAGAATAAGCAATCCATAAAAGATAACGAAAGCTTTGCCAGACAGTGTGTTCGTCTTAAACTGGTATAAATCTGTTTCTCCAAAATGGTAAGCAGCAAAAAGAATGAACAAAAGGTTGCCCGCCAACGGGAAAAACCACAAGATTGCAGCAAAGGCAAAAAGCCTTGAAATATAAATGCCTAAAAATCGGAATTTGGAAAATGGCTTTTTACTGCTGCTTGCATTTTGTGATGCTACCAGCAAATCCGCCGCACCGTGGGGCACCCCTAATAAAACTATGCCTGATAAAAAAATAATGAATTGTGTACTGTTATCAAAGGGTAAAATATATTGTTGAAATAACAACAACACACAACCTGATAATAATAATACAATCCTTAGCATACAGCGTTTTTAAAAAATGAAATTTAAAAAAGTAAGAAGTGCAACACCATTTGTATTGCACTCCTTAAATTAATTAAACTAAGCAGTGGCTACTGACTTATCAGACTGTGCCAGTGCATAAATCACTAAGCCAAATCCGATTTTATTGATAGCATCACCAATGTTGTAAACAATATCCATTGATAAACCTTCAAACATTCTTACACCAAAGAAACCACCAGCTGTACCAGCTATGTAGCCTATTGGATAAATAGCCCAACCAACCAGTACAAACCAACCAAGGGTTTTAACTGCTTTGTTAACAGCCCGACCAGCATTGCCAGCAAGCTTAGCCACTTCGCCAAACCAAACCAGGTATACAATGTAGAAATAAGCCAATCCGCTTATCAATCCCCAAATCCAGCTTTGTGTTTCTTTACCGTAAATTGCTTCACCAATGTAACCGGTTACAAGCATTACAACAGATGCTAAAATGAGTTGCCATAGCAGTCCTGCCTTTCCACCAACTTTTTTTGTAATCAGATAAAACTCAACACACATTAGTGGCACAGTTAAAATCCAGTCAACATAGCGAAAGAATACTGGTGATTCGCCTGTTTCCAAGTTGTAGTCCCTCATGTAGTAATAGTGTACGGCGGCAATAAAAGTGATAAGACCTGAAACAAGAACAGATGTACGCCACTTTTGTGGTACATTGCTCAACTCAAAGAAAAAGAAAACAGAGGCGGCCATCATGGCCATGCAGCCTACAAAAAATGTAAAGGCGACGTAATTGTTGTTTGCAATCGGGAGAATCCCTAGCAGTGTCTGATTCATATATTTGGTTTTAGTTTACATTGTGGAGCAATTACTGGATATTCAATTAGATTATTAAACACATTTTGTTTAATAATTTATCAAAAAATATAAACAGTTTATTTCTTGAAAAGTTTAAAAATTATTGAAACTTTAATTTATTTGATGGAGCCTTACGCCGGAAAGCATAAGTTGTTTAACTTTACTAGTTATATAATGATAAATAAATTAACAAGAATATTAAATACCACAAACAGCTTTTTTTAAGATGCAGAAGTAAAAATTTTTCTTGTAGAATTTTAAAGAGGAGAATTAAAAAAAAATAGCCGGACAATAAGTAAGATGCTGATTTAACCTTTCTATAGTCTTTTCATAGCCCTTTGTGAAACCAATTTGAGGGTTGTCTTCGGTTTTAGAAAAATAAAATGAGGTTGATGTTAACGCTTACTGATTTTATTACATGTAATTATTTTTTGCCTGCTGCATTTAAACCTGCCTGTTTCACCAATTCTCAATACTTCATGTTTGGTGGCCCTGCCTTTGGTACGTTGCCGCCATAGTTTAAAACTATTAGCTTTCAGTTCTTTTCGCATCAGTTTTATTACGTCCTGTTGCTTTAAGCCAAATTGCATGTCAATGGCTTCAAAAGTAGTCCTGTCTTCCCTGGCCATTTCTACAATACGGTCTGTATCAATTACATTAAATTTTTCCAAAATTGTCTTTCTAATTTTTTAGTTGCTTTTATTCATCCTGCATTTATTACAGCAATATTTCACCTCTTCCCAAATTTTTTCCCATTTCTTTCGCCAGCTAAATGGCCTGTTGCAAACAACACATATTTTGGCAGGCCAGGTTTCTATTTTTTATTTGTTTTATTAAATACGAATCAATTTTTTCTTTCTTAAAATGTCAAGCGTAAGCTCGGTTCCTTCATTTAAATTTTTATATGCCACTACATCGCATAAAAAACCTGTATGGTCTCCGCCTTCAAAACTGCTGATTACTTTTAACTGCATAACCGCTAAACATTTTTTTAAAACATAAAAATTATTCCAGTCCATCAACTCATTTCTTTTTTGCAGGCGGCTTATTTTATCAATATTTTTTCCAGACTTTTTGCCCAGCAAATCAACCAGCCGGTATTGGCTTTCTGCAAGCAATTGCAGTATAAATTCACCAGAAGCTTCTATATTTGATAAGGTTTGTGTGCCATGATAAATGCCGCAGATAAACCGCTTCGGGTGCATACTTATCTGCGAAGCATAGGTGATGATGTGCATGTTACTGTTGTCAGCCGTTTTGCTGCTAACACTATACACGGGCAGGCTTACCCGGTTCCAGGGTTTCTTTCTTATCATGAATGCTTAAAACAATTTACCAGTTACAATGTTTAGTCACTATAATTTAACAACATGGCTTCTTTTAGTATTTCAACCATAGAATCATGGGAACGTTTTTACAGGGCTAATTTTATCAACAGTCTTACCGGCTTTAAATCGGTTAATCTTATTGGAACTGTAAGTGAACAGGGACAAATGAATCTGGGTATTTTCAGCAGTATTATGCATATCGGTTCCAATCCACCTTTGGTTGGCTATATCAACCGCCCTGTAAAAGCAGCGCCACATACGCTGGCGAATATTCAGGCAACGAAGGTTTACACCATCAATCATATCCATCCTTCTTTTGTGCAGCAGGCTCATCAAACAAGTGCAAAGTATGCAGCCGGAATAAGTGAGTTTTCGGAAGTAGGATTGACACCTGAGTTCCAGGAAAATATTGCCGCGCCTTTTGTAAAAGAAAGCAGTATTAAAT
>JBKJLT010000084.1:0-2543 GCA_046596765.1 Ferruginibacter sp.
ACTTTCGGGATCACCGGCCAGCGCTGCATCCCAACTTTCTTTTACGGTTGGCCTGCTTGCAATACCACAAACATTGGTATGCTTGATTATGGCAAAGGTAACCTCCACTAAATCCCCTCCAAAAGAGGGGACTTTTGAACCCTGATTATTTAAAGTGTTTTTAAATTCAGCAATTATTTGAAGGGCTGCATCAACGTCAACCAAATTATTGTAAGATAATTCTTTACCATTCAGTTTTTCAAACAGTTCATCTGTGTTGCCATAAAACACACCCTGCTGGTGCGGATTTTCGCCATAGCGTAAAACTGTTTTTTCTTTGTTGAAAGGATTAATAAAATCGGACTGATTAAAATAATTGGAGATGGCCATATCGTAACCGGTGCAAACATCAAATGCTTTTATGGCAAACATGCGGCGTTGCTCAAGCGTGGTTTCTCCTTTTTGTTCTTTTAAAATATCCTCCAGCAAACTATAATCTTTTTTTGCTGCCACAACCACTACCGAAGCATGGTTTTTTGCTGCAGCCCTTATCATAGAAGGGCCACCAATATCAATTTTTTCGATGATAAGCTTTTCATCAGTTGTTGATGCCACCGTTTCTTCAAACGGGTACAAATCAACTATTACCAGGTCAATTTCCGGTATTTCATATGCCTGCATTTCAGCAAGATGCTCTGCATCTTCTCTTTTACCCAGTATGCCGCCAAACACAGACGGGTGAAGTGTTTTAACTCTTCCACCCAAAATAGAAGGATAGGTTGTGAGCGATTCAACAGGTACGCAGGGAATATTTAAATCTTCAATAAATTTTTGTGTGCCACCGGTTGAATAAATGTTAATGCCCAGCTCGTGTAATTGCTTTACAATGTTTTCGAGCCCATCTTTATAAAAAACTGAAATAAGGGCCGACTTAATTTTTTTTTGCATTAGTATTGGTTAAGTTGGCTGCACCAGAAAATTGTAGCCGGTAAGTATATAATTCCGGCGCAAATTTACAGATTTAAACGAAGTAAAATATCCTTGCTGCAGCAAAGTTGATCATTTAATAAAAGGAATTTCGGCTCTTTGATAAGAAGGCGGCTTTCGGTAACCATTTAACCTTATTTCGGCCCGGGCATTTTTAAGAATTTGTTGCGGATTTTTTGCTGCATTTGCCGGCCGGGAAATACCGTAACTATTTACTTCCGATATTCTGGAAGGGTGAACCATGCGGGAGAGCAGGTAATTTTTAACGATGGTGGCTCTTTCGTGCGACAGCTTTGTACATAAGGCATATGAACCTTCGGCAAGGTTGGCATGGCCATCAATCGTAATTGTCAGTTCGGGATCAGCTTTCAATAAACCAATAACACTATCGAGCACATTATAGGTTGCAGGCGTTAGTGACCAGTCTGCTATAGGGAATGGTACAGTAATAGCGCCCGAGTCGGGGCAACCTTCAAAATCAGTAAGCCCAAAAACATCGGGGCACCTGTCTTCGTCATCTGCAATGCCATCCCCATCTTTATCAAAAAAATCTTTCTTTTTGGGTGGCGGCGGATATACCAGTCGTAGCTCAGCACGGCAATTTACCCAAAGCCCGTTTTTATCTTTGTTTACATATTTCTGGCGTGTTCGGCCCCAGGCTTTTATTTGGTTTATCCTTGTTAAAGCAACGCCTCTTCCTAAAACATATTCCTCAATAAACAATGCCCTGTTCAACGACAGGTAATAACAAATCGTATCAGACCCTTCATCTTTATAAGCATAGCCATCAATAGACAGCGTTATATTGGTATCGAGCAGTAAAATACGGATGACGCTGTCAAGGGTTTCCAGTGTAAATTTATGAAACAGGGCAGATTGTTTGTATTCGAACCTGACTACAATCGTGTCTTTGCCAGGAGGTTGGGGTTGAAATAAAGATGCTCCTGAGTTTTGAAACTTAGATTCACCAACACGCACTCCCGCAAAAACAGATAAGCCTTCAAATAAAAAAAATAATAAGATAAGGTGCCGGAGATAAAACATCCTGCAAATTTAATGTTATTGTAAATAAAATTGCTCCTTACTAAAATTCATAATGTAAAAACAAGGAATGACAACACGCTTAAAACGCAGGTTATATCCCGATATTGTAGATAAATGCACCAGCCTCGGGTATTGAATAATACTCCAGCTTTAAAGACCTGCATTCTTCTTTCCATTTTTCAATTTTCCATGCCGGGTTTGAGGCATCAAAAACAAAAAGCTTGCAGTTAAAGATTTGAGCAAGCGATGCAATACGTATTTTTGGATTCTTTGAAATGATGATCAGATCAAGTTGAATTTTCTGATCCATAGGTTCAAAGTTTATTGACTTATCCGCCACCATTATCTTTTTATTACTGAACTGGTAAAAATCCCCCAGATTAAAAACGTCATTTAAAGAATCTGATCGTATATCAAGCTGTTGGTAAATTCTGCCAGGTTTTAAGTGAAAGTTTTGCAACAAACCATCCTGCAGCAAAATACTATCACCAACAAACTGGTAACGATTTCCTTTTATAAAATCAATGGCTTCG
>JBKJLT010000127.1:0-3222 GCA_046596765.1 Ferruginibacter sp.
AAACCAAAACCAATTCTTGGTGCCGATAGAAATATTTGCGAAGGCCAGACAGTTTTACTCAATCCCGGAAATTTTGAAACCTACCTCTGGCAAGACTTATCAACCACACAACAGTACCGGGTTACAAAACCAGGCACTTACCTTGTTACTGTTACCAATACTTTCAATTGCAAAGCATCTGTCCGTATTATTTTTAGAGAAATTGTAAAATTGCCAACCAATTTTTTGCCCAAAGACCAGGACTTATGCAGCGGTAATGTTTTAAAAATAAATGTACCGGGCTACAAATCGTATTTGTGGAGTACAGGCGCAATTACCCGTAATATTGAAATAAGAAAAGCAGGTAATTATGTTTTAACTGTAACCAATTTTGATAACTGTGTTGGTGCCGATACTTTAACCATACAGGAAACCACCTGTATACCTATTGGTATACCCAATGCTTTCAGTCCAAACAATGATGGCAGGAATGAATTGTTTAAACCAACTATCAATACAGAAATTCTGGACTACCAGTTACGCATCTACAACCGGCTTGGCCAGCTTATTTTTCAAACCAAAGATCATGCAACAGGCTGGGATGGCAGGTTTAAAGGCCAGCAACAATCTTCAGAAAATTATATTTACCAGATAAGTTTTAAAAATACGGCTGGCAAAATGTTTAATTATTCAGGGAATATTTTATTGATTAGATAATGCCTGAAGGGCTCACTATTGTAAAAATCACTGGTTTTACACAACAATCCCCAATTCCAAATTCCTAATTCCCAATTCCTATTTCTCCCTTATCTTTGCCGCCTAAAATTAACCCATTGGCTACAAAATTTTCTAAAGAAACCTATTTGTACTGGTACGAACTGATGCTGCTTTTACGCCGCTTCGAGGAAAAAACAGGTCAGCTATATGGTATGCAGAAGATTCGTGGTTTTTGTCACTTGTACATAGGACAGGAGGCGGTTGCCGCCGGATGTATGACTGCAACCATTCCCGATGATAAATTTATAACCGCTTACCGCGACCATGCGCTGGCAATTGCCAAGGGCATTACGCCTAAAGCCTGTATGGCCGAGTTGTACGGTAAAGCTACCGGTTGCAGCAAGGGAAAGGGTGGCAGTATGCACTTTTTTGGCCTTAAAGAAAATTTCTTTGGTGGTCATGGTATTGTAGGGGCACAAATAGGCACCGGCGCAGGTTTGGCTTTTGCAGAGAAATACCGTGGTACCAATAATGTGGTGCTCTGTTTTTTTGGCGATGGTGCTGCCCGCCAGGGTATGCTGCACGAAACCTTTAATATGGCCATGCTTTGGGATTTGCCGGTGGTGTTCATCTGCGAAAACAACCATTACGCTATGGGCACATCCGTTGCACGTACCAGCAAGACATTAGACATTTATAAAATGGCCGATGCCTACGAAATGCCCAGCGATAGTATTGATGGCATGAGCCCCGAAGATGTACACAACGGTGTGTTAAGAGCTGTAAACCGTGCAAGGGAAAAAGGAGGGCCAACCTTACTTGAAATAAAAACATACCGCTATAAAGGTCACAGTATGAGCGATCCACAAAAATACCGTACCAAGGATGAACTGGAGCAATACAAGGAAAGAGACCCGATTGAGCATGTAATGAAAGTGCTGAAAGACCAGTACCAGGTTGGCGATGCGGAGTTTGAAGTAATTATAGACAGGGTTAAAGCCCAGGTGGATGAATCGGTAACTTTTGCCGAAGAAAGCCCGTGGCCAAATGATGATGAATTGCTGAAAGATGTGTATGTTCAGCAGGATTATCCTTTTATAGTTGACTAACGATTTTTTTTTTCATAATTTTTTAAATTCATAATTCTTAACTTTTAGTAATGGCAGATAAGCAAGTAAAAACAGAACAGGCTGAGGCAAATGAAATAGTAGATAAAGCAAAGGGCTTCTGGGCAAAATACAGTAAAAAAATAATCATCGTTGGTTCTACAGTAATTGTATTGTTGGTAGGATATGTAGGTTATAAATACCTGATAAGCATACCAAACGAAAAAAAGGCAAACGATTTAATTTTTCCTGCTGAAAAACTGTTTGGCCTTACAGCAGGTTCATCATCTTACAATAAAGACACGGTGAATATGATTTTAAACGGCGATAAAGCCGCAGGCATAACCGGCTTACTTAAAATTGCCGGCAGTTATGGCGGCACAAAATCGGGCAACAGGGCACATTATATAATTGGTGCCTGTTATCTTAACCTAAAACAGTACGATAAAGCTATTGAGCATTTGAAAGATTTTGATGGTAATGGCGCAAGCCAGATACAGAGCAAAGCCTATGTTTTATTGGGCCATGCTTATGCCGAGCAAAAGAAAACCGATAAGGCTTTTGATTATTATAAAAAAGCAGCTTCGGTATTGCATGATGAAGATGTTACCCAAAAAGTGATCACGCTTTTTATGGCTGCCCAGTATGCAGATTATTTAGGTAAATCAAAAGAAGCAATTGACATTTTGCAGGATATAAAAGAGAACCACCTGGAAGGGTTGTTAAAAAAAGATCCTTCAAATTTTCAGGAGCCGCCACCGCCGGTTACTGTTGATGATGTTGATAAGTACCTGGCTAAACTGGGAGTAACCAAATAGTAATTAGTAATTGGGAATTAGGGTTTGGGATTACAAAGAAACTCACGTTTCACCACTCACCATTCACAACTCACGATATGTCAACAGACTTTAATAATTTATACAATACCACAGGCATCCAGCTACCGCCGGGTGCCTGTGTTGTAATTGTGCGTACCGAATGGAATGCAGCCACTGTAGATAAACTGGAAGACGGTTGTAAAAAAGTACTTGCCGATCATAAAGTACAGCACCTTACTATTACTGTACCCGGTGCATTTGAACTTACGTTTGCCATAAAAAAATACTGGGAGCAGCATAAATATAAAGATGATAAACCCTGTGTATTTATTGCATTGGGTTGTGTATTGAGGGGCGATACGCCGCATTTTGATTGTGTATGAAAAGCGGTTACAGATGGTATTGTGCAGTAAAATTTAAATTTACCCGTACCAACTATTTTTGGTGTGCTAACTGTAGATAACCAGCAGCAGATAGATGAACGGACCGGCGGCATACATGGCAACAAAGGAGCCGAAGCGGCAGTTACAGCCCTTAAAATGATTGCATTAGTGTGCAGTTTCAAATAAAGAGTATGAAGAAGGCATTGGCATTTTTATTTT
>JBKJLT010000313.1:0-4507 GCA_046596765.1 Ferruginibacter sp.
ATAACACCGGCAATCTTACGGAGTCCAATGCCACTGCTGGTTCCTCATGTGCATTGGGATTATTTACGCTTGCCGATGATTTTACTGTACCTGCCGGGGAAACATGGAACCTTACCAAATTGAGTTTCTATGCTTACCAGACCAATGCAGCTTCCACACCAACTCCGTTTACAGGGTTATTTTTACAGATACATAATTCGAATCCAGCCCTGGGCCCCACTACAATAGTTTTTGGCGATCTTACCACAAACCGGTTGAGTGCTTCAGTAAGTCCGGATTTGTTCCGGATCTTTAATTCCACTGTTCCACCTCCGGGCACAACTACAGGCACAACCCGGAAGATATGGAAGAATGAAGCCAACGTTACGGTCAACCTGGGGCCGGGAACCTATTGGGTAGAGTGGGCTTCAGTGGTTGGAGGAAATCCGGCAACCGCTCATTTTGCACCTACAAAAACAATTACCGGATCAAGGGCAGCAGCGGGCGATAATGCTATTCAAAAAAATGTTAGCACGGGTGTATGGGCAGCAATAATTGATATAGGTAATCCTGGTACGGCTCCTGATGTGCCGCAGGACTTCCCCATTCAGGTTGATTATACAGCGGCCAGTTGCTGTCCTGCCAATACGCTTACCCTTAATTCTGGGCCTGCTACTACGGCACAAACGGTTTGTATCAACACCCCCATCAGCAATATCAGGTACGTTACATCCGGTGCAACCGGTGCAACTGTAACTGGTTTGCCTGCAGGTATTACAGGCTTATGGGCCGCCAATTTGGTAACAATCAGCGGTATACCAACAGCATCTGGTACATTTAATTATACAGTTACTACAACCGGAGGATGCGGCACGCAGACATCTGCCAATGGTACCATCACAGTAACACTTAATACTATTTCTTTAACTTCGGCACCCGGCACCAATAATCAGACTGTTGCCGTAAATACCCCGATAACTAATATAACTTATGGCACAACGGGTGCAACTGGAGCTACTTTTTCGGGCTTACCTGCAGGTGTAACCGGCAGTTGGGCAGCCAATGTGGTTACCATCAGCGGTACTCCAACAACAGCGGTGGGAAGTCCATTTAATTATACAGTAACTTTAACGGGTGGTTGTGGTACAGTAACCGCAACAGGTACTATAACAGTAACTTCTTGTGGCGCTACTTTAACTTCTGCTCCAGGTACCAATGCACAATTGGCTTGTATTAACAGCCCGATTACAAACATTACTTATTCTACCATCGGCGCTACCGGAGCAACATTTGCAGGTTTACCGGCAGGGGTAACCGGCGTTTGGTCTGCCAATGTAATTACCATAAGCGGTACGCCAACCACAACAGTCGGTTCGCCATTTGGCTACACAATAACGCTTACAGGTGGTACCTGTGCCGGGCAAACTGTAACCGGTACAATAACTGTAAATGCGCTGCCTGTTGTAAGCATAACGGGTCCAAACCCTATTTGTGCTGCTTGTCCTGCTGGCCCCGGCACAACAATTTATACAGCAGCACTTAATGGTCCGGCAGAAAGCCCTTCAAATTCTTCTCCTGGCACAGGCACTGCAACTATAACAATAAATACTGCAACAAATACAATGCGGGTGCAGTGTACTTTCAGTGGTTTAACCGGAACTACAACCGCTGCCCACATTCATTCAGCTACCGCAGTTGCCAATACAGGTACAGCAGGCGTTGCCACCACTACACCAACATTTACCGGATTCCCATTGGGTGTTACATCGGGAACTTATGATAATACGTTTGATATGACATTGGCAGGCAGCTATAATCCTGCGTATGTTACTGCCAACGGAGGTACAACAGCCAGCGCATTTGCGGCACTACAGGCTGGCTTAGCTGCTAACAAGGCTTATTTCAATCTTCACAGCTCAACATTTGGTGGCGGTGAAATACGTGGTTTCTTAAGTACTTTCTGCAGCAGTGCAAATTCTTCAACAACTTTATCGCCAACATCAGGGGGTACATGGATAAGTAGTAACCCGGCAGTTGCCACTGTTACTAACGCAGGCGTTGTAAATGGTGTTTCTACAGGATCAGCCACTTTTACTTTTACAAACACAACCACAAACTGCTCTGCAACTACATCTGCTGTAACGGTAAATCCTTCAAATACTGTTACAGCACCGTCTTCCACACCAACGGTATGTATCAATACGCCTTTAACTAACATTACACATACAACAACAGGTGCTACAGGCATTGGTACAGCATTAGGCTTGCCTGCCGGCGTTACCGCAGCCTGGGCCGCCAATACCATTACAATAAGTGGTACACCTACAGTTTCGGGGGTATATAATTATACAATTCCCTTAACTGGTGGTTGTGGTGGTATTATGGCCACCGGAACAATAACAGTATCGGTAAACAATACAGCTGGTGCCGCTTCATCTTCTCCCACAGTTTGTATCAATACAGCAATGCCAGGTATTACCCATACTACTACAGGAGCCACAGGCATTGGAGTTCCTTCAAATTTGCCAGCGGGTATTACAGCATCATTTGGAGGAAATACTATAACAATTAGTGGTACTCCGACAGCATCCGGCACATTTAACTACAGCATTCCATTAACAGGAGGTTGCGGTACTGTAAATGCTACTGGTACAATAATCGTATCGCCTAACAATACTGTAACGCTTACCTCAGGTGCTGGCACCAATGTTCAAACAATAGTTGTTAACCAGCCAATGTCAACACCTATTACTTATTCTACAACCGGTGCAACAGGCATATTGAACAATGGGGTTTCTGGTGCCAATGGTTTACCAGCAGGAGTAGCTGCATCATGGGCAGCTAATGTGATAACGATAAGCGGTACGCCAACAGCTTCCGGTACATTTAATTATACCGTTACCTTAACCGGTGGTTGCGGAACAACAACTGCAACTGGAACCATAACGGTAATAACCTGCAGCATTACATTAACTTCAGCTGCCGGCACCAATGCACAAACAGTTTGTAACAATACGGCAATTACGAATATTACGTATTCCACAACAGGTGCTACGGGTGCTACTTTCAGCGGTTTACCTGCCGGCGTAACGGGTAGCTGGGCAGCCAATGTGGTTACCATCAGTGGTACGCCAACAGCTTCAGGCACATTTAATTATACTGTTACCCTTACGGGTGGAGGATGTGGAGCATTTACTGCTACAGGAACAATCACTGTTAATCCAAATCCAGTTGTTAGCATCATACCACCAGGCCCAACAACAATCTGTGCAGGTAGCAATTTAACATTAACGGCATCTGCCACCTGTAACACCGTTGCTTTCTCTGGATTGCTCACAGGTACACAGGAAGTTCCTACCAACGCATCTACGGCAAGAGGGTTGTTTTACGGAACTTATAATGCGACCACCAACCAGTTAACACTGAATGTGCTGTTTAACGGTTTAACCGGAGGTAATGCTACTGCAGCACATGTACATAATGGTGCGGCGGGTGTAAGCGGACCGGTGATAATACCATTACCCGGTTTTCCTGCGGCAACAAGTGGAACATACACGAATACCTTTACTTTACCTCCGGCACAGGTAGCCAATTTTATGGCTGGTAATACATACATTAATATTCATAATGGGGTGTTCCCAGGCGGCGAGATACGTGGACAAATAGTTAACCTGGTTTCCAATGGCTATACCATATCCGGACCTGTCAACGGTGCCATGGAAGTACCTCCAAATGCATCAACAGCAACTGGTAATTTTGCCGGAACCTATAATGATGTTACCGGTATGCTTAGACTCGACCTGATCTTCAACAATCTTACCGGTGGCAATGCCACAGCAGCGCACGTACACAATGCTGCTCCGGGTGTTAATGGTCCTGTAATAATACCGTTAAGCGGTTTCCCAGTAGCTAACAGTGGCAGCTATAGTAATGTATTTACAATGCCCGCTGCCCAGGTTGCCAATTTCCTTGCAGGAAACACCTATGTTAATATTCACAATGCTGTATTCCCGGGAGGGGAGATACGTGGACAGATAGCGCCACCAGCTGCCATTTGTGCGTCCAATACTTATTTGTGGAGCCCCGGTGGAGCCACCACGCAATCTATAACAGTATCAACAGCAAATACTTATTCAGTAACAGTTACGGATGGTAATAATTGCAGCGGCTCGGCCAGTACAGTGGTGAATGTTAACCCCGTACCTGTTGGTTCTGCATCACCGCAAACGATCTGTAGCGGTGGCACCAGCAGTGTAACTTTAAATTCAACCACACCTGCGGGAGGAACGACGTATGCTTATACCGCGGCAATTCAGACGACTCCAACAGGCGGTACTATTACCGGCCAGGCAAGTGGTACAGCCAACCCGATAGCGCAGACATTAACCAATACCGGAACTACGTTTGGGGTGATACGTTATACTGTAATCCCAAGCTATACCAATGCCGGGGTAACCTGTGCAGGAACTGCATTCACGGTGGACGTAACAGTTAACCCAACACCTGTTGGTTCTGCTTCACCACAAAC
>JBKJLT010000318.1:0-2797 GCA_046596765.1 Ferruginibacter sp.
TTGTCAAGTTCGGTGGTGCCGGTGTCTTTTAATTCAATAACACCAATCAGGTTTTCTTCTCTGAGCAAAGCGCCATCGCTTTTGGTTGCATCCGTTTCTGTTTTCTTTTCTAAAACAAAATTGTAGTTGGGCTGGGGTTTTAAAGTATAGCCCAAAATATTTACAAAGAGGTCACGTACAAAACCCTCCTGGTATTCTTCTTCTTTGGCATCACGTAGGTTTGCCTGTATGGCAGCATTATGAAAATGAGATTGAAACAAAGCCCATGCCTGTTGAACATCTTCTTTATTAAGATCGTTGATGTATTTTTTTATAACCGATTGCTGAAACAGGGCCATAGTATAATTATGTATAACCGAAAATAAGCAAAACCGAAGTATTTTACTCCGGCTTTTTTATATTGATGTGGAAATGGGCCGGAGAGTTTCCAGCCAAAAATTTTCCAGTAAAGATTTAAGAAGAAGCGAAGCATTGGAGAAAGGTAAATGAATTATTAATGTAAACACCATACATAGAAATGCAATGCTTCTGATAATAAAAAATCATCCTTAACAACTCTTAAAAAATTTACCGGGCTGTTCTTCCAGCATCGCTTCAATTTTTTTAGCAGCATTGGTAATGGAAAGCCCGCCGAGATTTGTGCAGCGAAGCGTATGGTGTATCTGGTCGCCAACAAGTTTCATGGTTTCTATCACTTCATCCAGCGGTATCAATTGCTCATAATTTGATAAAGCCATGTTGGCACAGGAAACTGCATTGGTTGCAGCCATTACATTTCTGCCCAGGCATGGAGCTTCAACCCGGTTACCAATGGGATCACAAATAATGCCAAGCGAATTTTGCAAAGCCAGCGAAGCAGCAGCAATGGATTGTTGCAGTGTTCCGTTTTTCATACCAACAATTGCAGCGGCAGCCATACCTCCACCAGATCCGGTTTCGGCCATGCAGCCCCCAACCTCTGCAGCAAATGTTGCATGTGCAGCAATAAATACACCAATCAACCCGGCTGATAACATGGCTTTCACCAATTCATCTTCGGGTAATTGCATACTATGGGCCGTACCAAATAAAGCGCCGGGTAATGCACCACAACTGCCGGCTGTTGGTGCAGCAACTATAACACCCATCGAACTTTTTACTTCCATCATGGCGCTTACATACATGATGATACGGTTATTGGCATCGCCACCAATCAGTTTATCTTCCGCCATTTTTTCTTTAAACTGAACTGATTGGCTTCCTAAAATTCTGTCTTCATAATGCGTTCCTTTTAAACCCAGTTCAATGGCATGGCTCATAATGTGTACAATGCGCCGCATTTTTTCAAACACCTCTCCCGCAGAAATATTTCCACGCATACTTTCATAATCTATGGCCAGCTCCCAAAGCGATTTATTTTTATCCGCATTGTATTCCATCATTTCATTACAGGTAATAAATGGGACTGCTAAATTTTTTCTGGCCATCACCGGCAATACCGGCTCCAGGTATTTTATAAACGAAACAGATTCCATGGCCAGCAACTCATCGCAAATAGCTTTATCGGGAAATGCCTGCGATTTAATTTCTATAAAACAGGTTTCGCCGGTATGTAATTCGATATGATCAAAAGGAATGGATGCTTTGATATAGGAAATTATTTTTTCCGGATCACTACAATAAATAAGCGTTTCAAAATAATCACCGGCCATGGAAACACCTACACCATCAATTTCGGTTACTTCAATCATGCCGCCGCCGGTAGAAATAGCTGTAAGTTTTCTTGTTTCCTTTTGATTACTGAGGGTTAATTTATACGTGTTAGGATGATCTGCTCCAATGTCTGTAATATTGATCGTAACATTTATTCCGGCAGTTACAATATGTTTATCAGACTGGGGAAGGCGTTCATCATCAGCATCCCAGCCAAGAAAACCACCAAACAATCCCATATCGGAGCCCTGGCTTTTGTGTGTGGTTGCAAGCGAACCATTGGGATCAAATTCTATCAGTACATCTTTAATAGTATCATCCATCAGGTTTCTGCACAAACGGGCAATACGTAATGAGGCTGCACAATGAGAACTGGAAGGCCCACGCATAACAGGACCAATCACATCGTTGAATATGCTGGGATATGTACTCATGTTTTGAGTTTTGAATTGACCAGTAAGTTACAAATTATTTTTCCAAAATTTTTCCATAGTTCGCCGCATGTGCAGTGTGGTATTTTTTCCCTGGCTTATACCGTGATCCCTCATCGGGTAAGACATCATGGTAAACAGTTTGTTGTTTTTAACCAACTCATTTACCAGCATTTCAAAATTTTGGTAATGTACGTTGTCATCACCTGTTCCATGCATGATCATGAGGTTGCCTTGTAATTTTGAAGCATGCGTTAAAGGAGAGCCTTCACGATAACCATACTTATTATCATCTGGTAAACCCATGTAACGTTCCTGGTAAATATTATCATACAATGTTTGCTGTGCAACAAAGGCTATCGCAATGCCGGTTTTAAAAACATCGCTATGGCGAAACATACTGTGCAATGTCATTTGCCCGCCACCACTCCAGCCCCAGATGCCCACATGGCTGGTATCAATAAAAGAATAAGTTTTAAAAATTGTCTTTGCGGCATTGGCCTGATCATCGGCTGCCAGTAAACCTATCTGCCGGTAAATACATTTTCTGAAAGCACGGCCACGGGGAACTCTGGTGCCACGTGGATCAACACTAATAATAACACAACCCAGTTTATTTGCCAGGTATTGGTGCCAGAGATTATCGCCTGTGCCCCAGTTATCCTGCACGGTTG
>JBKJLT010000436.1:0-2972 GCA_046596765.1 Ferruginibacter sp.
AGATTCTTCGGGGCAGATAGCAGCTTCGGTGGCCCGGCCTTACGACCAGATACCTTTAGACCTTAGTTTAATTATGGCAAGGCCCGGTACAGAAATGGACCTTATTTTAAAACCCGGCGATGAATTATTTATACCCCGCAATGATGAACAGATAAAGGTTACCGGTGAGGTGCTGTTTCCCACACAGGCGCCCTTTAATCCGAACAACAACCTGAAAGATTATATAGCAGATGCAGGGGGATTTACCGATAATGCCAGAAAAAGCAAAGTTTATGTTTTATATCCTAATGGCAAGGCCGCTAAAACTAGCCATTTTCTCTTTTTCAGAAATTATCCTGCTATAAAACCCGGTTCAGAGATCATTGTACCTACTTATTCGCCCAAAGAAAGAAGAAGAGGCAGTACCGCCGAAACACTGGGTATTGCAAGCGCTATTGCCTCATTGGCAGGCGTTGTTATCGCTATAATTCAATTAGTAAAATAATGACAGCAGCAAGTATTGATAAGGAAATAACACTGAACAGGCTTTTTCTTCCAATAAGTTCATTATTCAGATTTTTGTTATCCAAATGGCTTATCCTGTTAATAGCGGGTATAATTGGCGGAGGTATTGGTTTGCTCATAGCCAAAAATACAAAGCCCGCCTATACAGGAACATTAACGTTTGTATTATGTGCCGATTCAAAGGGTGGTAGTTTATCAGGATTAGCCAGCCAGTTTGGGTTTGATATGGGAGGTTCCGGTGGAACCGATGTTTTTTCAGGAGATAATATCTTAACACTGTTCAAATCGGAAAGGATGCTAAAGCTGGTGCTTTTTAAAAAGCCACCTGGCAGTAATGATATCCTGGCAAATATTATAGTAAAAGAATGGGAATGGGATAAAAAATGGATGAAAAACAAAAGAACAGGCAACTTATTCCCATTTCCGGAAGACACTGCAAAACTTAACCCAGTGCAGGATAGTTTATTGAGAGAGGTATATAACAGAATTTTGAAAAAAGATCTGACCGTAAACCGGAATGATAAAAAATTAAGCGTGTATACAATAAGCACCCATACTACCAGCGAAATATTTGCCTGCTATTTAACACGGTATTTAATGGATGAGACTGCAGATTTTTATATAGAGACAAAGACAAGCCTGGCTAAATTAAATTTAAACATGTTACAACGGGAAGCAGATAGCTTAAGACGCACATTGGGAGGCGCAATTTCTGCAACAGCAGCAGAAGCAGACCGTACGTTTGCATTAAATCCTGCCCTACAGGTTCAAAGGGCACCGGCGCAAAAAAACCAGGTATTAGCTTCAGTACTTGCTGCCACTTATGGCGAAGTAATAAAAAACCTGGAAATAGCAAAGATCACTTTACAAAAAGAAAAGCCTCTTTATCAGATTATTGACAAACCTGAAATACCTTTAAAGCAAACAAAACCTTCAAAATTATTGTACATGATAATTGGTGGAGGAGCTTTGTTTTTTATGGTTGTTATTTTTCTTCTTATTCGAAGAAAGTAAAAAGTAACTTTTTTACAGTAATAGCACCGTTTTATATACCCGGTTATTTTTCCTATACCCCAATTAAAAATGGGCTATCAAATTTAAAAGGTACAGTATCTACCTCAAAAATATTATCATACTCACTATAATGCCGGGAAAATCATTTAATATTTGCCAATAAGTTTGAGCAACATACAAGCACCACTTTTCACCTTTTGTGTATTTGTAGGTTTTGGGGTACAGTCGCAGTTGTCGGATTATGGGAAAATAAATAAAGAACCTCAGTGTATTCCCCGAATGTATGATAGCCCGCTAAACATACAAACTATCCCGCTCTATCATGAGGGGTGTATATATTCAGGTGCTATACTACCAAAAAGAAAAAGCTGTGTTACTTACAATGGCCGGGTAAAGCGTAGAAGCCGCAGTGATATAAATAAAGCAGCTTTTTATATAACGAGTATCACCCGGTTACGTTCAACAACTACACCCCAAACTTCACTAAGATACTATAATACCGATGCAGGCCGGCAAGGCTTTTGGTATTATGATGAAGCGGATATTACCAGTGCCGATAACACAGGTACTATCTTAGTTTCATCAAACGGCAAAAGATTTAAAAGAATTATTGACAGTGCCATAAATGTAAAATGGTTTGGTGCTAAAGGAGATGGGCTGGCCGTAGATACAACAGCATTTAAGCATGCGTTGCTGGCAACACCGGTTAATGGTACGTTGTTTATTCCTGCCGGAACTTACATGACCTGGTTAAAAGTGTGGCGAAGTAATATTACTATCAGGGGCGAAGGTTCAGCATCCACAATAATTAAAATGCCTGCGGGGGTAAACGATAATGTTATAGAGGTTGGTAATCTAAAGGATTACAACTTTCCCTTTGTAGGTAAAAATATCAATGTGCATGGTATAACCTTCGACGGCAACAGCACAAACACCCCTGCACCCACATCAGATTTAACGGGATGGGGTTTTGGGGCAACGCAGGTATCTTATTCAAACTGGACGGATATAAAAGGGATTAATTGCCACAGCGGTGGTGCCGGGATATTTGTTAACGCAAATTATAATACAGGAGATTTTTATGTAAAGAATTGCGGTTATACCAACAGGTATTCACCAGAACCCGGCTTTGATATTAACAGCAGTAAGTATAACCAATTTACCGTTGTATCCGACAGTTGTGCTTACGGCGTAAGGGTTTTAGATAATTGTTTTGAAAACCGGTTAGATCTTGTTATTAAAGATGCAAAATTTACAGGATTAATTATTAATAATCAAGTTGTAAATGTGGGCAGTTATGGCAATACCATAACAGCATCAATATACGGCGGTTGTGCAGACCAGGCGGTAATGGTGGGTGCAAAGTCATTTAATAATACTTTTAATCTCAGCATAACCAGGGTTAGCGGGGCGGGAGTAAATGAAATATTTTTCGCAGATACAGCTCATCAACC
>JBKJLT010000451.1:0-7190 GCA_046596765.1 Ferruginibacter sp.
TTTAAGCGTACTTTACAATAATACTTTCTATCACATTGGCAGCATCCTCGCATTTATCAGTTACAATTTCCATTACCTGGTAAATCTCTCTTTTTTTAATAACCTCTTTTGCATCCATCTCTTCGGCAAAAAGTTTTTCAATACTCATATCAAAAATATCATCGCCCTGGTTTTCGATGCTGTTAATAGCAACCAGTGCATCGGTTATCTGTCGCATGTTTTTCATGTTCCGAAGTTCGGTAACTGCATTGTGTACAGCTACACAACCCTGTGCGATGATATCGGCCATTTTATGTATTCCCGTATCGTTAGGATTTACATGGTAAAAGTTTATTTTTTTTGCCGCAGCATAAATGTAATCGGCTATATCATCCAGGGCCGATGCCAGATAATGTATATCTTCCCTATCGAAAGGTGTTATAAAATTTTTGCCCAATTCAGTAAATATCTGGTGTGTAAAATCGTCATTTACATGCTCCATATCTTCCAGCTCCTTGATAAGTTTTGCTCGTCCATCAAAGTCGGGTTCGTTCACCACTTCTTTTAATTTTTCCCCCATTTTTACCAACACATCCACCACGCTTTCAAAGAGTTGAAAAAATACCCTGTCTTTGGGTAAAAATATTTTTAAAATTGAGTTTATCCCAGCCATGATTACTTATTTTAGACAAAGATTATCGATTAGCTTAAAAAAATAAAATTCTTTGAAAATGGTAATGATTTGATAACATAGAGGTAACATTAAATTGTTATTTCTTTGCGCCAAAACTTGAACATGCTACGGAAAAGACTGCCATAAATGGCTGTACTGTTGTTTTTTTGCCATGCTTTACAGGCACAATATTTAATGGATATGGTGGATACCAGCAAGGAAACCGGCCGTGGTTTATTAAATCTTTACAAAAAATTTGATCATCTTAAAATAGGAGGTTACTGCCGGGTTTTATTAAAGATGTAAAAGACGATGTGCTTACCTGCAGGTTGCAGTTCAGGTTTTAAAAACAATTGCATAACATTTACGTAACATAGCGGTAACAATTCCCTAACCTTTCATTCATGTTGGCATAATATGAAAGTTGTCTTTTTGCGGTAAATAAATACTGCATGAAATCGTTACTACTAATTGCCACATTTTTACTCACTATATCTGCTGCATTTGCACAAAAGGGGAAGATTGAAGGAAAAATAACTGACTCAAAAACAGGCAACCCGCTGGCGGGTGTTACAGTTTTAATTAAAGAGACTAATAAAGGTATTGCCACAAACCTGGATGGAATTTTTTCATTAAATGCCGAAGCCCGAAAAAAATATACACTTATTATCAGCTCCACCAACTACCAGGGTAAAGAAATTAGTGAAGTAGAAACCGGGGCGGACGGGATTGCCCATATTGATGTAGCATTGGATATAAAAGCAAAAACCGGAGACGAGGTGGTTGTAAAAGCTACTACAGCCAAAAAAGAAAGTACAAATGCATTGATCAGTTTTCAAAGAACAACCAATACGGTTGCATCTGTAATATCTGCCGAAGCAATAAGAAGAAGCCCTGACAGAAATACTGGCGAAGTTCTAAAACGCTTGCCTGGCACAAGTATTCAAGAAGGTAAATTTTTAGTAGTAAGAGGCTTGGCCGACAGGTACAACCAGGCCATGCTGAATGGTATTTTACTTACCAGTACTGAGCCAGACAGAAAAACTTTTTCCTTTGATATTATCCCCAGTAACATGGTAGATAATATTGTGGTAAATAAAGCATTTGTACCCGAGTATCCGGGCGAATGGGCCGGTGGTTTAATTCAGGTAAATACAAAAGACATACCGGCAAAGAATTTTTTTAATATTCAATTAAGTTCAGGATTTAATATACAAACCATTGGCAAAAGTTTTTATGAGGATAAAGGCGGTAAAACAGACTGGCTTGGAATAGATGATGGAACAAGAAATTTACCTGCAGGCTACACCACCAAAAGCCGATTTGATACCATGAGCTTTGCCAACAAAACAGCCCTTGGCAAAAGCATGCGTAATGCCTGGGCACCTACAAAAATAAGTGCTCCTTTAAATGCAGGTGTAGAAATAAATGGCGGTTTTAAAACAAAAGTATTTGGTAAAACTCTTGGCGGTATTGTAGGTATCATATATCGTAAAAGCAACAGCACCCAGGATATAATAAACAGACATAATAATTTTGATAACGGCAGAACCTTCAAGGGTACAGACATTAATTTTAATGATACCAGGTATTTACAAAATACTTCGTTAGGGGCATTGGCAAGTTTATCTTTACAATTAAATAACTTAAATAAAATCTCTTTAAAAAGTATCATCAATATAAACACTGCTAACAGTACCATAAGCAGGGCGGGCGTAGATGACACCCGTACAGAAGATATTAGTGCATCTGAATTTAGTTTTAAGCAAAACACTTTTTTTACTACACAAATTAACGGGCAACATGGTGTAACAAAAAAACTGAAACTTAACTGGAACGGCGCATTCACAATACTAGATGGATACAACCCGGATCAAAGAAGATTACAATATTCCAAAGATAAAGGCAGCACAAATCCTTATCGTGCTATCATATCCAATAACACATCTCAGGCAAGTGGCAGCCGCATATACCAAATGCTGAATGATTATATATACACTGCCGGGGGAGATTTGACTTATACGCTTACAAACAAACATACTATTAAAGGTGGTTACATGTTTCAGGTAAGAGACAGGTTGTTTGACGCTAACCTGTTTGCAAATTACTTGCCTATTGATAACGATGCAATAAAGCTTTTACCGCCCGACCAGATTTTTGCACCTTCAAATTTTGGAAACGGCACAGACAATAAAATTGCATTTGATGCTATTAAAGGAAGCACTTTCAGGTATCTTGCCAATACGATTTTAAATGCAGGTTACCTTCAATTTGACAATGAGTTTTTTAATAAATTACGATTGGTATGGGGCCTGCGGGTTGAAAACTTTGACCAGTTGGTTGGTAGTGTAAAAAAATGGGATCCCCGCCACACCTACTCAAAAGTTACCGATTTTTTACCAGGCCTGAATGCTACCTACAAATTAAATCCAAAAACAAATATCCGTTTTTCAGCTTCACAAACTGTTATCAGGCCCGAGTTAAGAGAACTTAGCGCACTTAACTTATACGATTTTGAATTGAACGCTTCGGTAACCGGTAATCCTACTTTAAAACGTACTAAAATTACTAACCTTGATTTACGGTATGAATTGTATAACAAACCCGGAGAAGTATTTAGTGCCGGTGTATTTTATAAACATTTTAACGACCCTATTGAACAGATATTTAATGAAGGTAGCGGCGGTGCCAGCACTTTTAATTTTCAAAATGCTGATAAGGCATATTCTACCGGTATAGAAGTTGAGTTTAGAAAAAGCCTTGAATTTATTACTGCTAAATTAAAAAACCTCACTTTTCAATCAAACGTGGCATTTATAAAAAGTAAGGTTACCGATACTGCCTTTAAAATTAACAGAACACTGCAGGGACAATCTAATTATGTAATTAACCTAGGTTTATTATATGATGTACCTAAATATGGTTTAAATGCTACGTTGCTGTTTAACGTAATTGGTGAAAGGATATTTTTGGTAGGAGATAAGGCCCAGGGCTCATCATCGCCAGATGTTTATGAAGCACCCCGTCCTTTGCTCGATTTTCAGGTAGCTAAAAAGATACTAAAAGGCAAAAGCGAAATAAAACTGAATATCTCCGACATTATTAACCGCACACAATATTTTTATCAAAATGCAAACAACTCAAATGCATTTCAAAAAAATACAGATGCTTACCGGTTTACCAGAAAATTTGGTACATCATTTAATTTAAGTATTAACTACAATTTATAATCACAAACTTTTTAAACCATAAAAAAAATGAAAAAGTACATTTTAATGCTTACGGCAATAGTTGCATTAAGCAACACTGCCTGTAGAAAAATTGAAACAGACGGGCAAATTCAAGTAGTTGTTGTAAATGGCGGCGGTAGCGGCAGCGGTACAACAGCACAAACGATTACAGTACAAGGCCGTATTACTTCTGATACTATTTTTCGGAAAGCCAACACTTATATCCTAAAAGGATTGGTGTATATCGCTAACAATAAAACATTAACCATTGAAGCTGGTACTGTTATTAAAGGTTCTTTTAATGGTGCCGATGTTGCCGCTTTAATTATTACCCGTGGTGCCAAACTGGTAGCAAATGGATCAGCTAACGAACCAATAGTTTTCACTTCGGCAAGCCCTAACCCCCAAAGTGGAGATTGGGGAGGTATTGTGCTTTGCGGTAAAGCACCAATCAACACAAGTTTTAATGGTACTGCCGGTTTGTTTGAGGTAGAGGGTGGTGTTAACAATGCAAGTGGCGATGGTTTAGCTGGCAGTGGCGATGCAGTTGTACCAACGCCTGTATCTGATGATAGCTCAGGAGTATTAAGGTATGTGAGAATTGAATATGCCGGTTATGCATTTCAACCCGATAAAGAAATTAATAGTTTAACAATGGCTGCAGTAGGCAACAAAACTGTAATTGAAAATGTACAAACTTATTTAGCTAAAGATGATGCGTTTGAGTGGTTTGGCGGTACAGTTAATTGCCGTTACCTGGTGGCTAGTAAAACACAGGATGATGATTTTGATACAGATAATGGCTTTAGTGGCAAAGTACAATTTGGAATAGCAATAAGAGATTCTTTAATAGCAGATGCCTCCCGTTCAGAAGCTTTTGAAAGCGATAATAATGCCGGTGGTACTACAGCTACTCCAAAAACAACAGTAGTTTTCAGTAACATGACCGCTATTGGCCCAAGGGCAACAATTGGCAATGCAGGTAGCTCATTATACAGGGCGGGTGCACACATCAGAAGAAATTCTGAAATGTCTCTTTTTAATTCTATTATTGTTGGCTGGCCATTAGGTATTGATATTGATGGTACCACAGGTACTGCAACATCTGCCAATGTAGGTGCTGGTTTAATATTAGCCAATAACTTTTTGGGTGGCAATACAGACAGTGTTAAATATTCTGCTCCCGCAGGTTCTGTTTACACAACTGCAGATTTGGTTACTTATTTTAAAACCCCTGCAAATGCCAATACTATTTTAAATGGTACTTTACCAAGCAACTTGTTGGTACAACCATTTAACTACGCCGCACCAGACCCAACGCCGTTTGGTAACGCTGTAAGTATTGTTGGTACATTAACAAACCCGGCTACCCCAAGGGCAAGTTTTACACATGCAAAAGTTGCCGATGCCTTTTTTATACAAACAAACTTTATTGGTGCCGTTGGCCCATCTGGTGCTTTAGCCAGTTGGTGGAAAGGATGGACCAGGTTTAATTAAAATATTATTTTCAATTTTTCTAAAGCATCCGCCAAATGGTGGATGTTTTTTTTAAATTGCACTTTCAATCGTTATCATGAAATCAGTTTTATGCATTTTTGTGCTTAGCATTTTTCTTTACAGTTGTTCGCAAAAAAAAAACAATTCAAAAATTTTAGCCAGCTCTTTTATAGACTCTATTATTAAGCACAGCGACAGCACTTATACAAAACCCTATTACAGAACCGATTTTGTAACCGCCAGTTATTATCTTAATAAAAAGGATTCAACCATATGCCAGATGATGAAAGATTCTGCCGGCATCATCAGGCAAATTATCATTACAAAAAAAGACACCCGGATATTTTTCGGATCTTATTATAAAAACGGGCAGTTACAGGCCGATTTACCATTGGATACATTCGGGCAATATCACGGCACCGGCAAATTCTTTTACGAAGATGGCAGCCTGCAAAGCAGTGGCAATTACAACCACGGTTTTAAAACAGGTGAGTGGAAAGTGTATGATGAAAAAGGAAAGGTAACAGCCTCGGACTCCTACGATAACAATGGTAATCTTATTCCCCAAAAAGCACCCTGAGTAAGCCCGGTACATGCATATCTATACATAACATTTACATAATTATTCGTTTAAACTAACGTAATACAGGGGTTGTAGTTTGCACCCGAACAGTTAGTTATAACAGCATTATATAAAAATTTCCTTAGCAATTAGCAAATCCAGAGCGATAGCCGAAGGACTCATGCTCCCCCACCCGGTATTCTTATCAGGGTGGCTTTTATTTTTGCATGTTAAATTAATGTTACCAAATTGTTACTATGCACATTTAAATCACATTATTTTTCACAGGGTAATTCTAACAGAAATTGAAATTATATTCACAGTCTCTTAAATCAAACAATTACAGTTATGAAATGGGTTAATACAAATAACAATTCATCTCAGGAAAGTTTTGAGTTACAGGATGATGAAAAAGTACTTGCTGGTATTTCTTTCAGCAAACAAACCCGATTTGCACGGATTGTCAGCCACCTGGGTAAAAGAATGTTCTCTTTTGAAAAGAAAGGATTTTTAAAACCAACTAAGGTACTTAAAAATGAATACGGCATAAAACTTGGCAGAGTAGAAGAATTTAATTCGGGAAAAGGTTATGTGGAGCTTGACGGAAAAAAATATTTTTACACCTACGATAAAGACAATTCAGGTGAACTGGTTTTGTATGATGAGGCCATGCAAACAAACCTGCTTACCTGTAGCTTCAACACACTTAACCTGGGCATAAATAAAACCAAATCTTTACTGGATGGCAAGTTTGCGAGCCTGCTGCTTGTTCTTTGCTGGTACACTTTTCAGCCTCATAATACTGTAGTTACAAAAGTTTTATAAAATCCATTTTTTTTGACGGCAAATTCCCGGAAGCTACCAATCTCTTCTTTAAAAAACTGGCTGTACCATCTTCCTGATTGACCAACAAAAGTATTTGATTTAGTTCACGCTGCGGGGATGCAGTATCCCGACGGTACTTCAACACCGGGCAAATGTTCTTCCATTGAGATATAAGGCATGTTACTTTTTTAATGCTATAAAATAAAGAAACAAATTATTCCAGTATCACTTTCTTAAAATAAAAAACATCAGGATCAACCTGCAGGGCTGTTTTGCTGTTTATGGTTATTCCTTTTTTATCAACAACCAGCCGTTGTATACCTGCATCAGTAAGTATATTAATGGGTAAGGGCATATCCAGGTTCAGCAATTTTACAACATATTTATTTTCTTCGGTTTGCTTTACATGTATTTCCAGTTTATT
>JBKJLT010000543.1:0-6324 GCA_046596765.1 Ferruginibacter sp.
GTTGGTTTTAGAAATGAATAAACCTTTTCTTTATTTATATACATTGATGATAAGTTTTCCGCCTTGCAGTAATTGTTCATGCTTAATAAATGTAACCGGAATATTTTTTCCATTAAAATTTATGGAAGCAATTCCTTCTTTTCCTTTCTGGTTTAATTTATTTACCTGAATATGTAATAGCTTTTTATTTGGCAGCAATACCGTTGCTTTTTCAATCAAAGGATAACCAAAAACATATTCGCCACCAGCAGGATTCATAGGATACATACCAAGGCAACTCCAGATATACCAGGCACTCATTTGTCCGCAATCATCATTACCACTTAATCCATCAGGCCCCGTTTTATAAATACTGTCGGTAACTATTTTAATCCATTTGGCTGCTTTTTCGGGATGGCCCAATGCCGTATACATATATATAATGTGGTGGCTTGGTTCATTACCATGTGCATACTGTCCAATCAAGCCGCTCACATCAGCAGAAACATTTTCACCATGCAATTCAGAAGATGCAGTAAACAGCTTATCTAATTTATTTACTAATTTTTCTTTACCGCCATACAAATTTGCAAGGCCAGTTACATCATGCGGTACAAAAAAACTGTGTTGCCATGCAGTGCCTTCTACATATTGTCCTTCAAATCCATGTTCGCTTAATAAGGGATCAAATTGTTCTATAAACTTTCCGGTGCTGTCCTTTGCTCTCATAAAGCCCGTGTTTACATCAAAGAGTTGTTTGTAACTCATGGCTCTTTTCATAAACAAATTATAATCATCCATTTTGTTCAGCTTTTTAGCTACCTGTGCAATACACCAGTCATCATAAGCATATTCCAAAGTCATGGTTACACTCCAGCCATGTTTATCCTGTGGTAAATATCCAAAGCGAATATAATCCGGTGTGCCCCGTTGATTTTGAAAGGCGCTTTTACGCATAGCTGTGTAAGCGGTATTGTAATCAAATCCTTTTATGCCTTTTAACATTGCATCGGCAATAATAGGAATGCTGTGATAGCCCGTCATGGTATTGGCTTCCCATGTACTTAAATCCCAAACAGGCAATAGGCCATTATCTTCATACAATTGCAACATGCTGTTTATCATATCCGGCAAGCGTTGTGTTTGTGTAATGGTAAACAAAGGGTTTAATGCACGAAAAACATCCCATTGAGAAAATACCGTGTATTTGTTTTTTCCTTTGGAGAAATTCAATTTTTTGTTGTCATGAGTTTGATATTCCCCATCTGCATCATTACTTACAACCGGCGCCAAACAGGTATGATATAAGGAGGTATAGAATTTTGTAGCCAGTTCATTATCATTGGTATTGATTTTTATTTTTTGCAATTCTTTTTCCCACAAAACTTCTGCTGCAACGGCTACGGTAGAAAAACCCATCTTAGCAATTTTATTTAATTCAATTAATGCTTTATCGGTACTTACAGAACTTAAAGAAACTTTTACCAGTAACGGAACGGCTGTATTAAACTGGAGCGCTGCTTTTACCATATTACCTTCGGCTTTATTTTTTGTTCTAACCGAATCATCAATAAAAACCAATTGCTTAACCGGCGAAGAAAATTTTGCAGCAAAATATACTTTTTGCCCTTTGGCCCAACCGGTGCTGTAGCGGTAACCAACAAGGGTGTAATCATCAATCAACTGAAGCATGCCATCTGTACTTTTATCCCAGTTAATTGCAAAGCCCATATCAAACCGAAGCCAGCCTGTTGCAGATGGAAAGGTATATTGATGAAAGCCAGTACGTTCTGTTGCGGTTAACGTACAGGTAATACCATTGTTTAATTTTACTTTATAATAACCCGGCTTTGCGGTTTCATTGCTGTGAGAAAAAGGAATTTTTATTTTTTTATTTCTGATTTGCGATGTATCAGCAAGTGGCAGAACAGAAATGTCGCACCAATCTCCAATACCTGTGCCGCTTAAATGTGTATGACTAAAGCCTGCAATGGTTTTGCTGCTGTAATGATAGCCGCTGCACCAGTCCCAGCCTTCATCGCCATTATCGGGGCTTAGCTGCACCATGCCAAAAGGTACTGTGGCGCCAGGATACACATGACCATGGCCACCGGTGCCTAAAAAAACATCTACATAATCAGTTAGTTTTTGTGCGGTAGCATATTGAATTGCAATTAATGAGATAGTAGCGAAGATTATTTTTTTCATTTTAATCTAAAAGGAATTAGTAAAAAATAAATGCAATTCGCCTTAATGAGTTTCGCTCAATAAAGATAAGTCGTAAATGAGTTCCCGATAAAAATCGGGATTTACTCTCCCAATGAATTTGAATAGGGATTTGCTTACAACCTTAAAATAAAATTATCTTATAAATGGATATTGCCCCTGGTACCAGGATGTTTTATCTTTTACACCTTCGTAAAAAAAGAAACATTCCCCTTTAAAACCATTAATTCTGTTTTGTTGAATCATACTGGTCATAAAACCATCGCTTTGTATGGTAGCGCCCGATTTTACCAAGACTCCCGGATAAAACGGCACACTGGTATTTCTGTAATATCCCTTCTGTTGGGTTAACACATTTGTATAAGCTGCGATATCGTAGCGATAGCATTGAGGCATAACTGCATCTACCCAACTGCTGTCTACCCAGGTGGGCCAGTCCTGTAAATATTCTGTTAAGCTAAATGGATAGGGGCTGGGCGACATCGTAAATTGTATGGCAGGTTTTATTGCCTTTACTTCGCTGCGTAATTGTTTCAAAAAGCCATTTAATTTTTTTGCTCTCCATTGTATCCAACCGGCATCAGTAGCCGTAGCAGGGGGCATTGCGCCGCCGTTTTCCGATTGGTATAAAGCAGTTGTATATGCATCGTAACCGCCGGATGATGGCATTGCCGGCAATCTATCATCGCCTTGTACACCCGCAAGCCCAGGATATCTAGTTACTACTTCTTTAAATAAGTTTATCATAAACTGTTGCACTTCCGGGTTAATGCCGTTGAGCCAGTCAAAGCCATTTTTTACAACCAAATTGCCAGCAAAATCTTTGGCAGCCCAGTTAGGTTTTGCAGCCACAATATCTCCGCCACCAGCCGAATAGGAAGAAGAAAAACCATATTCAAACCAGGCATGTACTTTTATTCCGGCTGCGGTTCCTTCGTCAATCATTTCCTGCAAAGGGTCCCGGCCTGCAAAAGATTCCCGTATAGGTTTGCCAATTAAATTTTGCATTACGGTGCTAGGGTAGCAAGTACGCCCATTGTTATACACCACCATAAAAATATTGTTGATGTTGTTTGCTTTGCAGGTGGCTACACATTGTTGAATATTTGCTCTGCTGTCTAATGCAGTGCTGGCTGCGGTTGTTACCCAGGCACCACGTAAAGCGTTGGGGTCCCAAACCGGAGTTGGAGGAAGTATTGGGCCAGGAGTAGGAGTTCCCGGACTGTCATTCTTTCCGCAAGAAACAGTTACTGTAATTAGAAAAGAAGCGAAAAACAGCAAGATGGTAAATTTCGGAAATTTTAATTTGGTAGGTATCATAAATAATAAATTTTACTACAAGTTGTAAACTTAATAAATTTTATTATAAATTACAAAATAATTTTAAACCTGACTGCTTATGCAACTACATCTGCTTGACCTGGTCATAATTGGCCTGTACATCTTTTTGAGTGTATTTCTTGGCTTTTGGATTAGCCGCAGGAGTTCGAAAGGGATGAAAGACTATTTTATTGGGGATAATAACATGAAATGGTACTGGCTGGGTTTAAGTAACAGCAGTGGTATGTTTGATGTAAATGCGGTATCATGGCGGGTTGGTTTATTAATTATGTATGGCATTCAGAGCGTTTGGATACCCTGGGTGTGGCCGGTTTGGAACCAGGTTTTTGTTATGATATTCTTATCATCGTGGTTAAGACGAAGTGGTGCAATGACGGGAGCCGAGTGGATGAGGATACGCTTTGGTGATAATTTGGGCGGAAGGCTTAGTCATATAATTGTGGTGATTTTTGCGGTTACAGAAGTAATTATTTCTATTGGTGTTTTTTTCACTGGTATTGGAGGGTTGGCGGCGGAGCTATTGCCCAATATTGCTTTGCAATCCGGAAGTAATATTCTCATCAGTAGTAAAAATATGTATGCAATAATTATTTGTTTACTTACCACTTTATACTCCATTAAAGGTGGTATATATAGTGTGGTAGCCACCGAAGTAATGCAATTTATCATAATGACTATTTGCTGCTTTATTGTTTTATACCTCGGTATGTCAGCGGTTGATAGTGCCACAGTACATAAATTTATTCCCGAAGGATGGCTTGATTTCTGGCCGAAAAAAGAAATTTCTTATAACTGGCCAATTTCCTATCCGCTTATAGAAAGTGAAACGGTACAGAATGGTTTTAAAATGATTGCAGGTATGGTAGGGTTAATGATTGGCAAAGGAATTTTAGCCAGCCTGGCCGGGCCTGTTCCAGGTTTTGATATGCAGCGTTCGCTGAGTTCACAAACACCAAAAGATGCAGCAAAGATGAGTGGCTTTACCATTCTGGTATTATTTATTCCGCTATACTTAATGGTGGGTGGATTTTCTTTATTGGCTCTAAAAGAAATTCCCAATTCTTTGGGAGGCCTGCAAAAAGTAGAGCAAATTTTTAATGTAATAATTGCGCAATTGCCAGTTGGTGTAAAAGGTTTAATCATTGCCGGGTTACTGGCTGCATTTATGAGTACCTTTAGTGCATTTGTAAATGTGGCACCGGCCTATTTAGTTAATGACCTGTATAAACGATACCTGGCTAAAGACAAAACCGATAAGCATTATATCAAAATAGGAAAAATTGTTTCCCTTATGGTGGTAATAATTGGGATTTTAATTGGCACACAAATTACAAGCCTGAATGGTATTATCCTTTTTGTAACCGGTGCTTTTTATGGTGGTTATGCAGCACCCAATGTATTGAAATGGATTTGGTGGCGCTTTAATGGCTATGGTTATTTCTTTGGTATGTTATGTGGAATGATAGCGGCTATGTTTGGGCATCCTGTTATTCATTGGGTTGCTACAATTTTTCCTTCATTACAGCCAATGGCTGATACACAGGCCATTAATTTAATGTCGTTTATATTTATTTTTATTGCCTCTCTGCTGGGATGTGTGCTTGGATGTTTGCTTACGCCTCCGGTGGAGCAGGAAACCACGCTGGATTTTTATACCAAAACAAGGCCCTGGGGTTTTTGGAAACCGGTAATTGCACAGGCCAAAGCAATCGATCCAAACTTTCACCCAAATAAAAATCTGGGCAGAGATGGTATTAATGTGCTGGCAGGAATCATCTGGCAAATGAGTATGGTCGTTATGCCTTTATACATTGCTTTCCGGGAGTGGAACACTGTTTGGATATGTGCTGCCGTATGGATAACAACCAGCCTGTTTTTGAAAAAGAACTGGTATGATAAACTGGAAGAAAATTAATTTTAGAATGAGATTATTGCTATTTTTTTTATTTAGTTGCCCTGTTTGTTTGTTTGCACAGGCAAGCTATGACTCTTCGTTTCACTTTTATTATTACGACCAGAAACTGAGCATGTTTGAAATAATGCCCGACCAGAAAGACGAAGTAGTTTGGATGGGCGATAGTATTACGGATGGAGGAGAGTGGAGCGAATTATTTCCCAAAGTAAAAACATTAAACCGCGGTATTAGTTCGGATAACACTTTTGGTATATTATTTAGAATAGGGGAAGTAATAAAGCGAAAACCAGCAAAAATATTTTTGCTCATTGGCATTAACGATATTGCAAGGGGCATACCCGATTCGGTAATCCTGTATAATTTTAAAAGAATCATAGATAGTATTCAAATTCAAACACCCGCTATAAAAATATACCTGCAAAGTATTTTGCCTACCAATAATAATTATACCGATTTTAAAAATCATCAGAACAAAATAACACATGTACTATCTATTAATGCTGAACTAAAGTCTATTTGCACTGCTAAGAAGATAGTTTATGTAGATTTATACAACAGTTTTACAGATGAAGCCGGTAAACTGGATAAAAAATATACAAATGATGGACTTCATCTTACAGGAGAAGGATATAAAAAATGGAAGCAGATTCTTCTTGAAAAAAAAATAATGTAAGCATGTTAATTACCGGAACCTTTATTGATGAAATAAGTCATGATATCCCCCATCAAAACTGGGGACCTGTTGAGTGGGAAAAAGACTTTCAACACATGAAAGCAGCGGGTATTGATACGGTCATTATGATTCGTTGCGGGTATAGGAAAATGCTCACTTATCCGTCTGAATTTTTAATTAATAAGCACCA
>JBKJLT010000570.1:0-4284 GCA_046596765.1 Ferruginibacter sp.
ATGAAAAAAATACTCGTTCCATCTGATTTTTCCTCTAATTCAAGAGCTGGTGTCCGGTTTGCTATCCAGTGGGCTACCCAACAAAAATTTGAATTAGTATTTGTACATGTACTCAATATTTTAAGAGTTAGCAGTTGGTCTGATGCTTACTTTGCAAAATACGCAACGCAGGAAGAAGATCTTCGGAGAACAAAATTTGAAAAATTCATAGCTGATATATACCGGCAAATGAATGTGAATCCGGGTAAATATTCTATAATCATAATACAGGGTATCAGTGCTGATATTTCTATCCAGGATTATTGCAGAAAAAACACTGGTATTGATTATATCTGCATCAGCACAAGAGGGGCCGGAGAGTTTAAAAAAATATTTGGCACCAATACCGGTAACCTCATTACAAAATCACCAATACCAGTGTTGGCTGTTCCTCAAAACTATAAGGTAACAGAGATAAAAAGTATTTTATATGCAACAGATTTGCGCAACTATGCAGAAGAAATAAAAAGGGTGGTTTCTTTTGCACAACCACTTAAAACAAAAATTGAAGCAGTACATTTTACATGGCCTGATGAAATTACGTTTGATGAAAAAATGATTGAAGCAGCATTTAAAAAACAATTCAAGTTTGGTTTGAAGTTACATTTTGAAAAAAATGATGGAGCGCATTCAATTATTGAAAATTTGCAAAATCAAATCAAAATCAGGAAGCCTTCGGTTGTAATAATGTTTACAAATCAGAAAAGGACTTTCTTTCAAAAACTTTTTCTTGCCAGCAAATCAGAGGAATTGTCTTTTGAGGCAAAAGTGCCTTTACTTGTTTTCAATAAAAATTGAAATTATTTTATTAACTCCAAAAAATACATCGTGCAAAAAATACTTGTTCCTACTGATTTTTCAGCCACTGCCATGAAGGCCGTTACCTATGCAGCTGAAATTGCAGAAAAAACGGGAGCCGTTATTTTCCTGCTGCATGTCATTGAGCCTATTGCAGAAGGCCTAAGGCAACACCATGCCCTTTACGAAAGATTGCATGAAGAAAATACAAATGCAGGGTTGAGTGAACTTGATACAATGCAGAAATCTATTGCTGAATTTTATCCCACTATTAAAATAAAAACAGAATTGGCAAAAGGTACAGTCATCAACTCTATTGTTGCCTTTGCCGATGAGGAGCAAATGGATTTGATTGTAATGGGTACAACAGGGGCAACCGGACTGAAGGAAATTTTTATGGGCAGTGTGGCGGCAGGTACAATCAGCAGAACAAAAATACCGGTACTGACTGTGCCTGCCGGATATGAAATGGAACAACAGGACGTTATTTTATTTGCCACTAACAAATTTGAAGAAAATAAAGAATTACTGAACCCAATTGTTACCTTGGCAAAGCTTTTTTCAGCTATCATTCATGTGGCTGTATTTGTAGATACGGATGATGCCGGGGCTGCTGAATATGTTTACAATACAAGGCAGCTAAATCATTACATAAATTTTTTGAAAAAAACTTTTCCCGACACCAAATTTAAAGGCGAACTATTAGAAGGAAGTGATTTTGAAACAACCATAGATAAGTATGATAATAAAAACGAAGTGGATATAATTGCGATGATTACGTACCCCAAAAGTTTTTGGGAAAAAATTATGCGAAAAAGTATGACTAAGAAAATGGCTTTTCATTCTACCATTCCGTTGTTGGCTATTCCGGCAAAATAACCTTATTTGTATTTACAGGTTGAACTTTGCTTTAATCACAAGCAAACATTCGATTAATTTATTGTAGTAAAATATTAATATTCAAATAACACGTTTATACATAAAGAGAAAAAAGCCAGATACACTGTAACTAAGGCAATACAGTAGGCCAAATAATTACTTATTTGCAAAAGCGTAAAGAAAATAAAATGGTAGTATTAGGCGCTTACCGGAGAAGTGAGCTATCCCATTGGTTTAAAAGCAGCATGGCAGATATTTTAATGAGGGATTTGAATACACCGCTGTCTATAGCACATAATAAATAAGGTTTCCATTTTCCTGAGAATAAATATTCAAGTGGTTCAAAAGTACGACACAGCAAGGCAACGGGGATGCTATAAAAACTAAGTTGGGTATAAAAGAATTACACCGATTAATAAGCAATTTATAAATAACATTAATGAATACACATATCATTCCATTTGAAAAAATAAACCTCATCCACCTGGCAGAAGCCGGTGGCAAAAATGCTTCGCTGGGTGAAATGTTTAATAAGCTACAACCACTTGGCATTAAAGTACCGGATGGATATGCTATAACTGCGTCTGCCTACAAATATTTTTTGGAATATAATAAGATAGAAGATAAACTAAAAAAGCTGTTAGATACCATTGAGTCAAAAACGCTTTCCAACTTACCCGACATAGCCAAACAATGCCGAGCATTGGTAGCGGCAGCAAAATTACCGGATGATGTGAAGCAGGATATATTAAAGGCATATAAAATACTAAGCACAGCAGGCAACCAACCGATAGCAGTAGCGGTAAGAAGCAGCGCCACTGCCGAAGATTTACCCACCGCAAGTTTTGCCGGTCAGCATGATTCATTTCTCAATATAGAAGGAGAAGAAAATCTATTACTGGCAGTACATAAATGCTATGTGTCATTATTTAATGACAGGGCTATTAAATACCGCATTGATAATGGCTTTGAACACATGCTGGTGGCTTTATCGGTGGGTGTGCAACGGATGGTTCGGTCTGATAAAAGTTGCGCCGGTGTAATTTTTACCATCGACCCCGAAAGCGGTTTCAAAAATGCCATCTACATAACAGGTGCATGGGGGCTTGGAGAAAACGTAGTACAAGGCGCTGTTAACCCTGATGAGTTTTGGATATTTAAACCATCACTTGATAAAAATAAAGAAGCCATCATTGGCAGAAAGTTAGGCGATAAAGAACATACCATGGTGTATGCAACAGACCCATTGGCTGAAAAACCCATCCGCAATATTGGAACACCTGCACACAAACGTTCACAATGGATTTTGAATGATGCGGAAGTACAGCAATTAGCCAAATGGAGTTATGATATAGAAAAGCATTATGCCATGCCGATGGATATTGAATGGGCAAAAGATGGTGATGACAACCAGATTTATATTGTGCAGGCAAGGCCCGAAACAGTACATTCTCAAAAAGCTTATGGCAAAATAAAAAATTATAAACTGATAGAAAAAGGTAAAATAATTTGTACTGGTAAAGCTGTTGGCAGAACCATCATCAGTGGCAGGGCCTGCATTATTCATTCATTAAATGAAGCATATAAACTGCAACAGGGCGATATACTTATTGCTGATATTACCAATCCCGACTGGAATGCTTTATTACGCAAAGTGGTAAGCATTGTTACCAATAAAGGTGGCCGCACAAGCCATGCTTCTATTGTAGCCCGTGAGCTGGGTATAGCAGCAATTGTTGGGACGGGTAATGCTACACAGGTTATTAAAGACGGGCAAATTATTTCTGTTGTTTGCACCGAGGGCGATGAAGGACAGGTAATGGATGGCGCTGTTGCTTTTGAAGAAACTGAAACAGATCTCTCACAAATTCCGGCAACAAAAACGCAACCCATGTTTATACTTGCCGACCCCGACCGGGCATTTGAATTATCTCATTTTCCGGCAAAGGGTGTGGGTTTGATGCGGATGGAATTTATCATTAACAACAGCATCCTCATTCACCCGATGGCGTTGATACAATTTGAGAAACTGCCTGAAAGCCCTGAAAAAACAACCATTGCTCAACTCACTTCGGGGTACAACAGCAAGAGGGAATATTTCATTTATAAATTATCAGAAGCAGTTGCAAGAGTGGCGGCAGCTTTTCATCCGCATGAAGTGATTGTACGCATGAGTGATTTTAAAACCAATGAATACGCTTCGCTGATTGGCGGGCGGTTGTACGAACCAAAAGAAGAAAATCCTATGATTGGTTTTCGTGGTGCATCGCGATATTATGATGAACGCTACAAACCCGGATTTGGTTTGGAATGTGCAGCCATACTACGAGTACGCAATGCAATGGGCTTTGATAATGTGAAAGTGATGATACCTTTTTGCCGCACGGTAAAAGAAGCTAAAAACGTATTGCAAACAATGGAAGAGTTTGGGTTAAAACAGGGCGAAAACGGATTAGAGGTTTATGTAATGATTGAGATACCGAGCAATGTTATTTTAGCCGACAAGTTTGCACAACTTTTTGATGGTTTTTCAATAGGCTCCAACGACCTTACACAACTTACGCTTGG
>JBKJLT010000167.1:0-3843 GCA_046596765.1 Ferruginibacter sp.
TTATCTACATTTTCCAAAATAAAATTGCAGGAGCTGATCATGGAATACATATAAGCCCACTCATAAAACAATGGATTTTGACCCTGGTTTGAATTTTGATTAACCAGCCTGATTAAATCATATTGTTTTTTAGGCGAATTGGGATTAATCACTATAGAAGCATCGTCAAGAGTAACCGCATCCGGGCAACCAATCTGGTTAATGAATGCATTGGCCGCTTCTACACCAATGGCATCACCCATCATTTCATGAAAACCTATGGCACCCGACCAGAAGAATCCATAAACCCCATCACTATGTTTAAGGTTAACAAAACCGTTTCGATAAATACCTCCCTGTGCAAAAGCCTGAATACCTTTTTCAGTTAAGGCAGTTTCGGGCACGGGTTGGTTGTTGTTTTTTACATCAAGTTCTTTTTTACAGGACAGCACACTGGCTAGCAGCATTGTTAAAAAAAGAAGTGTTTTAATATTTTTCATTTTAATTAAATTTTAAAGTTAAAAACCAATGTTTAATCCTATCTGATATGTCTTCAGATTTGGAACCGTATTATGGTCAACACCTCTGTCGAATGCAGAGTTACTTGTACCGGAGCTTACTTCCGGATCGAAGCCTGTGTATTTGGTGGCAGTAAGTAAATTACGGCCGGTTAATACAAGCTGTAACCTGGTGAACCCTTTTATTTTTACAAATTTGGCAGCATCAAATGCAATAGCCAGGTTACGCAGTCTTAAAAATGAAGCATCCTCATAAAAATAGTTTCTGGTTCCGTTTGCCTGAACGTTTGCATAAACTCCACGATAAAAAGAAGCATAGGCTTCGGTTACACCATCCACTGTAAAGGGTACGGCATAATCGCTGTGAATTCCATCTCTGTACATCCACTGCCTGGTTTGGTTGTAGATATGGCTTTTGTAAACCCAATCCCATTGAAAACTAAACTGAAGAAAGTTTTTATACGATATTTCGTTGATGAACGACATGTTAAACTTAGGGTTTGGGTCACCCAGGTTTACTTTTTCCGGCGTTACAAAAGGAATCTTGGTAGCTTTATCTACAACCCATCCATTACTGGCAACAGTATAATTACCATGACTGGCAGTTGGTATATAAAGAACACCCGCTGCATTGGTCTGCGTCAAACTTGTTATCATTCTGTTTCCATAAAGCTGGCCAACTTTTTCGCCTGCCCTTAATATATAATTACTACTTCCGGCATTTGATATAACAATAATCTCTGCATTTTTTTTAACCGCAGAAATCATGGAAGTTTGTTTGCTGAAATTTGTGGTAAAATTCCAATTGATGTTTTTGCTCTGCAGAATAACCGCATTTAAAGACGCTTGTATCCCATTCGATTTTAAACTAAATGCATTATCACGAATTCTTCCGATTCCACTGCTTGGTGCTGCATCAACATCATAAATGGCATTGTCTGTACTCCTATCCCAATAGGTAAGTGAAAAATTAAAATTAGTAAACCATTTACCTTTAGCACCCTTAATGGTGATATCTGTACCTATTTCTAATTCTTTTGAAATTTCTACCTCAAGGTCTGGATTAGGATAATTAACATTGGATCTTAAGGCGATAGCTGAACCCATATTTTGAGAAAAAAGGGTTGGAATACGATCAAATGCACGTGGTTGAATACCGGCTTGACCATAAGCAGCCCTCAATTTAAATTCAGACACAATCCTATTTAAATGGCTGTTTTTCCAGAAATTAAACTGAGATAAACGTACAAATGCATCACCCCTTGGAAAGGTTGATGGCTTTGCTCCCTTACCAAATGCCGAAGAGTAATCGCTTCTGAAACCTCCTGAAACACCAGCCCAGTCGCCAATTTCAAAACGTTGATTTACCAGGTAGCCATAGGTAACAAACGGCTCTCTGTAATCCGACTCGATACGGTGTGTACCCATCTGATTGGCAGTATATGGAGAGTAGAAAGGCGCATCTATACCCCATGCTATGTACTGCCTGAAATCATTCTTACGATAATCGTACGCCAATTGTGTAGTAGTTTTTAAAGGGATGTTGATATTGAAATCCTTCATAAAATCAGTACTAATAGTTGCCGTACCAATCAGGTTCTGGAAGAATGTACGATACCGGAAATTGTCCATCTCTCCGGATGTACCTACATTGGGTGTTGGGCCATAAAAACCGGTCCACCAACGAGTAGTCCAAAATCTTGCACTGGCGTTATCATCCTGGTTTTTCACATCATATAATACATCCTGTGTCTGGTAGTTCATACCATATTTTACATCAAGCTCTAAAAACCTAATGGGCTTATAATTTAAATTGAAGTTTTGCACAATGTCAATTTTGTTATCCAGGTTACTGGAGTATTGGGTGCGGTAATTAGGATTGTATCCGTTAACACCGGTTGCATCTCCAAAATAATAACCATAATCGCCGTTTGGCATTTGATGGTTATAATCGGCAAAGGGGCGGGAGTTGTTTAACGCAAACATGATTCCTCTTCCGGTCTGATCGTTCAGGGTATTCTTGGTGTAGATAAGCTGCGTGGTTGTTCTAAACTTTAAGTTTTTAGCCAGCGTAATTCCAATATTTGAAGTGAAATTAGAACGTGAAAAATCGCCGTTCCTTTTAAATGTACTTCCTTGCCTGTTATCTGAAACAGAAAACATAAAATCCAGCTGCTCTCTTGCACCGGATATGGTTAAAGAGTTATTAAAGATATTGGCCGGAATATAAAATTCTTTAAAGTGATCGTAATACTTCAGGTTTTTATCATATGCCTTTTTGATTAATGTAATGGGTGAATTCAAATCAATCAATACATTCTCTCTATATACACTGATTGCGGGATCAAAAACAATCGGGTTACCAGAGCTTCCGATTACATCTCCATTGGCATTTGTAGTAAATCCATGAAATCTGGCTTTTTCAACATTACCATTATTCAGCATGGTATTGCGTGAAGCACTTGAAGAAATATCAATCTGGATTTTACCCATTTTCCCTTTTTTAGAAAACAATTGAATTACCCCATTTGCACCCTGTGCACCATAAATAGTAGCTGATGCTGCACCCTGTACAACCTCAACCCTGTCAATATTAGATAGGTCAAGCGAGTTAAGGTCGGTACCCCGTACTTCTATGCCATCCAGCATAATCATTGGCAACGTACCACGGTTAATGGTATTAATACCCCTTAATAAAATGTTAGTAGGGCGGCCCGGAGATCCATTGGTGCTGCTGATTTGAGCCCCGGCAATTTTTCCAACAAGCGCCTGATCAATGGAGGCTGTCATACCGCCGGGTAATTTATCAGCACTGATGGATTCAACAGAGATGCCGAGTTTTTTCTTACTGGTAGCCACACCAACTCCCGTAACCACTATTTCAGAAAGGTCTGCAACAAATTTCTGAAGTGTTACATTCAGTGTGTTCTCATTTCCTATGGCAACTTCTTTTGTTGTCATGCTAACAGATGAAAATATCAGGGCTTTTGATTTGGTTTCAACAGCAATAGCATAACTGCCATCAGCATTGGAAGTGGTACCTTTTTTACTCCCTTTAATTGAAACACTAACATTGGGCAGTGGCTTACCCTCATCATCAGTAACCTTTCCCGAAACAGAGCGCTGTGCCCAAGTAGCAGTAATAAACAGTAATTGAGCAAGTAACAGCAGTAGTCCTTTTTTCATTTGATTGTTTTTTAGTTTTAGTAAAATTGGTTGATAAATAAACAAGCCACCTCTAATTTCCTAAATCAATTAATTTAAAAAATCAGTGTAGCTTTCGATGTAGAGTTGAGTTATGTTTTAAGCAGTTAAATAAATATCCGATTCAATGACTGCACGTAAG
>JBKJLT010000200.1:0-9133 GCA_046596765.1 Ferruginibacter sp.
ATCCCGGATGGTTGTTGAAATGGCTTTCTGCAAAGCAAATGCAGGCAGGGCCGGTACTTCCGGCGGAAAATAATCGTTTGATGTTCCTTCGCCCCGTATGGCGGCAATGGGCAAAATCAGATCGCCCAGTTTATTTCGTTTTTTAAGGCCGCCGCATTTGCCCAAAAATAAAACGGCCTTGGGCTCAATGGCACTCAAAAGATCCATTACAGTTGCCGCACCAGGGCTGCCCATGCCAAAGTTAATTATGCTGATATTATCTGCAGTAGCGCATTGCATGGGCCTGTCGGCACCCACAATTTCTACGTTATTCCATTCGGCAAACATTTTTACATAATTACTGAAATTGGTCAGTAAAATGTACTCTCCAAAATTTTCTAATTTTTCACCGGTGTATCTCGGTAACCAGTTATTTACTATTTCTGCTTTTGACTTCATATCTTTCCGTTTAATTCTATATAACAATAAAGATACAAAATTCTGTGCCTGTTGATGGTTTAAAGCAAATGATTAAAATTGAATACCCGCCATATCAACCCAAAATAAAAGAAGAGCAGGACAGGGAATTTATCTTTGATGAATTTCGTAAACGTTGGGTAATACTTACTCCGGAAGAATGGGTGCGGCAGAATTTTCTTCAATATCTTACCCAAACAAAAAAATACCCTGCATCTTTAATTGCAATTGAAAAAGAAATAAAACTTGGCGAGCTTAAAAAACGTTTTGATATTGTTGTGTACGATGCCGAAACAAAACCATGGATGATAGTTGAATGTAAGGAAATGAATGTGCCATTGGATAAAACGGTGCTGGACCAGGTTTTACGCTATAATATTTCGTTGAATGTTCCTTACGTTGTTATTACCAATGGAACCAGTTGCATCGCATTTTCTCTAAAAGATAAAATGATTTCTGAAATAGATTTTTTGCCAGACCTGTAGATTCTATTCACCAGTTTTTTCTAATTTCTTCAACCAGTGTTGATTCTGTCTCATTTTTATATGGCCATTGCTTTTGCACTTTCGCATAAATAAAATACACCACAATACCGGTTCCAAAAACAATTAAAAAAGATTTGATAACCGCAAAGCCGGTTGAATAAAAAACAAAGAGCCACATGGCGATAGCTAATATCACCGGCAACGGATACAAAGGCATTTTATAAGGCAAATGTGCTTTTCCATTTTTGCGGCGAAGTAAAACCACACCAACTGCCTGCCCAATAAACTGTACCATAATGCGCATGGCTAAAATGCCGCTGATAACATCACTCATCCTGAACAACAAACTGAAAGCAAAACCAAATGCAGCGATTACAAGCAAAGAAACATACGGGAAATTTTTTGTGGGATGCAGTTTGCCAAATACTTTAAAAAATGCACCATCAATAGCCGCTGCATAAGGTACCCTTGAGTAGCCGAGCATTACGGCAAATAAAGATGCCAGTGCAACCCATAATATCATCACAGTTATAGTGTTGGCGGCAGCCACGCCATACAGGCGCTCAATAAACGTGCTTACTACAAAGTTGTTTATACCTGCTTCCTGCCATTGCTTTACTTCCTGCCAGCTTATAACACTGCTTACGCTCATGTTCATGGCAATGTATAAAATGGCAATACCAATAACAGAAATAAACATGCTGCGTGGAATGTTTTTTCCGGGATTCTTTATCTCGCCGCCCAGGTGGCAAACATTGTAATAACCCAGATAACTGTAAATTGATTTTATGCATGCCTGACCAAATGCAAAAGAGGCCAGTTGTCCCCAACTGAAATCGGCATTAATATCTTTTAGCGGCTGTAAAAAATTGCCATGGGCAATGCCGCCGATAATTATCCAGCCAATGGTTAATATTACACCCGTCCATAACAGCACTGCAATTTTGCCAATGCTGTCAATTTTGCGATATAATAAAATGGTAACAAAAACAATAACAGATGCTGAAACTAATTTTTGCTGCAGCGGGCTCAATTCAACTAAATATCCTAAATATTGCGAAAAACCAATAGCGGCAGATGCCGCCACCAGCGGTGCCTGTATAATGGTTTGCCATACATATAGAAAACTCATCATCCTCCCCATACCATTTTTACCGTAAGCTTCTTTTAAAAAATTATAACTGCCGCCTGCTAACGGGTACGCAGCGCCCAACTCACTCCATATCATGGCATCAACCAGGGAAAGTACAGCACCGGCGATCCACGCATATAAAAACATACTACCCATTAAACCCATAACAATGGGCAGGGTTACAAAGGGGCCAATGCCCACCATGTCAATCATATTTACAACTGTAGATTGAAATAAGCCTAAGCTTCGCTGTAATTTTGGTGCAGTCATTCAATGTAATTGAATGGGGAAATTACAATTTAGAATGATAAAAAAATGAAACGGAATGCCTGTAAGGCTGCTTTTTCTGTATTTCGTAAAATCAAAAACGAAGTAAAATAACCAGGATTACCGCTAATAATATAAGACGAAAAACAATTTGCATATAATTTTGTTTGTAGCTTAGTAAAATACAAACGTAGAAATGAACAGAAAAATTGTGATTGCGGTAACCGGGGCCAGTGGTTCTATATATGCCGACTTATTGCTTAGAAAACTACAGCAGCTTGATGAACAGCTTACGGAACTAAGCTTGATTATGACAACCAATGCAAAAGAAGTATGGAAGATTGAACTTGACAATGAAAATTTTACCAATTACAAACTGAAACATTATTCACAAACGGATTTTAATGCGCCATTTGCTTCCGGCTCCGGCCAATACGATACTATGATCATCATACCATGTAGTATGGGTACATTGGGGCGTATTGCTTCCGGAATTTCGAACGACCTGATTAGCCGGGCTGCTGATGTTATTTTAAAAGAAAGAAGAAAACTGATTTGTGTGGTAAGGGATACACCCTATAACCTGATTCACATCCGTAATATGGAAACTATTACACTTGCCGGAGGAATCATTTGCCCTGCAACACCATCGTTTTACAGCAAACCCACAACCATTGAAGAAGTAGCAGCAACAGTTGTTGACCGCGTTATTGATCTGGCCGGACTGCAAAACGAATCTTACCGGTGGGGTAAATAAAAAACGCTACCATGTCGAGGTAACGTTTTCTAAAATATATTTTCTGTGGTTCAGTGTTTCAGTGGCAACCTTATCTCAAATCAACCAACTCCATACCCGGATAATTTTTTTGATTGAAGACGAACATGGCGTCTACGATATTGGTATTTGTAGTCATGCCGCTAACTGTGTAGGTATAACGGTTGCCGGCTTTCTCAAATATTTTTGTTGATGTGATACTTTTTGCAGCCTTATTGATAAACACAACTACTTTATGAAAGAGCTTGGATTTATCAATCGGTGTAAGTTCAATTTCCTGAATGCCTTTTGCCTCACCGTTTAATTTGTATAAAAAATCCTTGTTGTAAAAATCTGTAAAAAGTTTTTGAGGGGTTATGGTATTATTTGAAGGGTCAAGTTTTGTTATGGTAATTTCTTTCGCCGCCGGGTCAACAGTCCAAACATTACTGCCATCACTGAAAATATCCTGGCCTGCCACTTTAATTCGGTATTTGGTGCCTTTCATATAAACAGTTCCGGTCTTATTTCCCAGAATCTTATTGGCCGCATTTTCAATTTTTAAACTGAAGTTCGATTGTACAGATTTAAAAGTTTTGAATTTTGCGCTAACTCCATCTAATATTTTTTTTGCTTCAGGATCGCTATTACCCATACCTTTAGGCACCTGGGCATTTGAGGTAAAAAACATAGTTGACATTAACACTACTGCACCTAAAATTTTCTTCATTTTCTTCATTTAATATTAAAAATATATCCGTTTATAAAACGTTTGCAAAGATATAGTAATAGACCCGCTTTTACCCTGCATAGTTTAACCGTTTTTTGTAATAAACTGTTAATGTACCCGAATTTATAAAATAAGCAGAACTCACAGTCGTTAATCCACAAAAGAATAGCTATTTTACAACCCTTCAACTCCACTCCACTATTGATTCTTTTATAGTATCATTCAATTATTATCATAATGGAAAAAAACATCGCTGTTTCTCAAAGGGAAACTTACGTACCCAGGCAATTCACGGATTTTTTGTGGTGGCTGTCAACCGCAGAAAAAGAAATACTGGTTGATTCGGTTGTTGACAGAAACCGGTATAAGATTATCGGCATGACGGTGCTGGCAACCTGGGCATTTGCAACCTTTACCTGGACCTATTTTTTCAGCACCATAGTTGATTCTATTATACCGGTCATTACATTGGGTTTATTTATGGGGTTTATCATACTTACCATTGACAGGGCATTGATAAAAGGGATAACAAAATTCAATAAAAGAAAATTAGCTCCACTTCTATTCAGGGGATTACTGGCGCTTACCATTGGTACGTTTATGGCGCAGCCAGCCGTTTTGTATATGTTTGATAAAGAAATAAAATTGCAGACATCTCTTGATAATGTAAAAAAGAAAATGTTGAAGCAGCAGGAACTTATTGTATTGTACAAAACACCAAAAGATGCATTAACAAAAGAAAGAGCGGCTTTAAAAAACGAACTTGATGTAAAGTATGATGCAATTAACAAAGCCCGTGAAAGTTTTATTGCCGAAACTGATGGCAGCGGCGGTAGCGGTAAAGTGGGTATTAAAGATATTGCCATTGCTAAAAGAGATGAATATCAAAAGTTAGATGGAGAATATCAAACTCTATTAAAAGAAACTCAACCCAAATTAGACAGCGCAGATGCTGCGTTAAAAGAAATTGATAATAAAATTAAAACAGAAGAAGTAAATTTTATAGCTTACCTCAATAACGGTTTTTTAACCAGGGTAGAAGCGTTGAGCAATTTATTAAAGAACAATGCTGCCCTGCAGTTCAGGTATTACCTCATCGTTTTTATTTTAATGCTGATAGAGCTGATGCCGGTAATTGCAAAAACAATATTGCCATCCGGCAGTTACGATGAAAAAGTGATGCTGCGTGAAGAAATGGAGATAGATATTGCCCAAAGCAACATACGCAAAGAGCAGCAGTTAAAAGAAATATACAATCAACTGGCTTTTGAAAATGATACCGAAGCAATAAAAGCTTTTTTTGCTTTATCAAAAGACGACCGCAATGAGAAAATGAAAACCTTCAGTAAAAGATGGAAGGAAGAAAACCACCAAACCTTTGACGGACTTTGGGAAAAGATGAAGAAGGAGATATTGACGAAGCAGGAGAATTAATCGCAGATTAAATGATTTTTATTTGATTTCGCAGATTTTTTATCTGCGGAATCCTTTAATTCCTAAATCTGCGATTGGTTTGTTATTTTTGTCGCCATGGCAAAAGCAACTGCTGAAACTCCTTTAATGCAACAACACAATGCCATCAAGGCTCGTTACCCTGATGCCATTTTGCTTTTTAGAGTGGGTGATTTTTATGAAACTTTTGGCCAGGATGCTATAACCACCGCAGCCGTTTTGGGCATTACACTTACCAAACGCAATAACGGAAATCCTGATGCATCTGAGCTGGCAGGCTTTCCGCATCATGCGCTGGATACTTACCTGCATAAGCTTGTTAAAGCCGGTTACCGGGTTGCCATTTGCGATCAACTGGAAGATCCAAAACTTGCCAAAGGAATTGTAAAGCGGGGAGTAACAGAATTGGTGACACCCGGCGTTGCTACCAGCGATAAATTATTGGAACATAACAGCAATAATTTTTTAGCCGCTTTACACTTTGACGAAGAAAAGATTGGCATTGCTTTTTTAGACATCAGTACCGGAGAATTTTTTGTAGCCGAAGGTGATAAAGAATATGCCGATAAACTATTGCAGAGCCTTAAACCTGCAGAAGTTATTTTTCAGCGTAGCCGGCAAAAATATTTTAAAGAAATATTTGGCAGCAAATTTTTTACCTACACTTTAGAAGAATGGATTTTTGCAGAAGCTTATGCAACCGAAAGTTTATTAAAACACTTTGGTACACACAGCTTAAAAGGTTTCGGTATCGAAAGTCAGCAAATGGGTATTATTGCTGCTGGCGCCATACTGCATTATTTAAAAGATACCGAGCATCCTAATCTTGGCCACATCACATCTATACAAAGAATTGACAGGGAAGATCATTTATGGATGGATCGTTTTACCATTCGTAACCTGGAATTATTTGGTGGTGCAGATGGCAGCAATACGTTATTGAAGGTTTTGGACAATACCGTTTCTGCAATGGGTGCCAGATTGCTGAAACGCTGGATGGTGCTGCCACTTAACAATATTGTAAAAATTAATGAACGCCTGAATACGGTTGAGTTTTTAATTAAAGAAGTTGACCTTCGGAATAAAATAACACAATATATAAAACAGGCAGGTGATGTGGAAAGGCTGGTGAGTAAAGTGCCTTTAAAAAAAGTAAACCCACGGGAGGTTTTACAAATTGCGAAAGGTTTACAGCAAACTGCATTGATAAAAGAAATTTGTGAAACTTCATCCAACGAATATTTAAAAAGACTGGGCGATTCACTCAATCCCTGTAAATATATTTTTGATAAGATAATTAAGGAGTTGAATGAAAATCCTCCGGTTGCTGCATCAAAAGGAAATGTGATTGCGGCCGGTATTAATGAAGAACTGGATGGCCTGCGTAAAATTGCCAGCGGCGGAAAGGATTACCTGGTGGAGATTCAACAACGTGAAGCAATGGCAACCGGCATATCATCTTTAAAAATAAGTTTCAATAATGTTTTTGGTTATTATCTTGAAGTAACCCACGTACACAAAACCAAAGTGCCCGACACCTGGATACGCAAACAAACATTGGTAAATGCCGAAAGATATATCACACCCGAATTAAAAGAATACGAAGAAAAAATTGTTGGTGCCGAGGATAAGATACTTGCCATTGAAATGCAGCTCTTCGAGGAATTGCTTAACGAGTTGCAGGATTATATTGCGCCCATGCAGGTTAACGGGCATGTAATGGCTGTGCTTGATTGTTTGTGTTGCTTTGCAAATAATGCTTTGCAATTCAAATATAAAAAGCCAGCCCTGCAAGACGATTTTATTTTAGATATTAAAGATAGCCGCCACCCGGTAATTGAGCGAAATTTACCTGCAGGCGAAAGTTATATCGCCAATGATATTTATCTCGATCCCTCATCACAACAAATAATCATTTTAACCGGGCCCAACATGAGTGGTAAAAGTGCCATTCTGCGGCAGACGGCTTTGATAACACTAATGGCGCACATGGGAAGTTTTGTGCCTGCAAGCGATGCAAAAATTCCATTGACAGATAAAATTTTTACAAGGGTAGGAGCCAGCGATAATTTAAGCGGCGGCGAAAGTACTTTTATGGTGGAGATGAATGAAACTGCCAGCATCATCAACAATCTTACCAAACGCAGTTTGATTTTGCTGGATGAAATTGGGCGGGGTACATCAACCTATGATGGTATCAGCATTGCCTGGAGCATTGCAGAATTCTTGCACAATTCCGTTCATCAACCCAAAACTTTATTTGCCACGCACTACCACGAGTTGAATGAACTGGAAAATAAATTTACAGGCATTAAAAATTTTCATGTAACCAATAAAGAAGTTGGTAATAAAATAATTTTTTTACGCAAACTTGCACCGGGTGGCAGCGTACATAGTTTTGGTATTCATGTGGCACGTATGGCTGGTATGCCGCCGCAATTAATTGACCGGGCCAACGAAATTTTAAAACAATTAGAACTTAGCCGCGAAGACGGCAAGCCGGTAAATGTGGATGAAACAATAAAGAAGCTGAATACACCTAAAATGCAGCTCAGTATCTTTGATGCACACTCTGCCACTTTTGATGAAATAAGAAATTTACTGGAAGCTGTGGATATAAACCGGTTAACACCAGTGGAGGCTTTATTGAAATTGCAGGAGATAAAAGGGAAGGTAAAGTAATGGTTCAAAATTTAATAGCTTGTGTAAATGTTTCATTTTATCATCAACCTGTTAAAACCTTACTAACACTTGCAGCAATAATGGCTTTAAAGTAGTCTTTGTAATAATTTCGCCTCACTTATGACTAAAAAAATACTTTCGCTGATTGCTTTTTGTTTCTCCATAATGCTACACGTTAATGCTCAAACCTGTTCTTTACCGGGAATGACTCCCGGTAACGCCATCCCTGTATGTGGTACCTCTGTTTTTCATCAAAGCATAGTAACAAATTGTTCAGGACCAGATGTAGCCCAAACCGGTTGCTCAGTAGGCGTAACTTCATCCAGTTCTTTTTGGTATAAATTCACCTGTTTTCAAAGTGGTTCTTTGGGTTTTTTGATAAGTGGCATTTCAAATACAGATGATTACGACTGGGCTTTGTTCGACATTACCGGCCACAACCCAAATGATGTATTTTCAAATTCCTCGTTGCCCATTTCAATAAATCTTTATGGTACTGGGGGCAGCCCTGCACAATTTCCAGAATCGCCTACCGGTTGCAGAGCAGGGGCTTCGGGAAATGTTCATTGTGATGGTTTTGCAAATGGAAATACGCCATTTAATGCCATGCCGGTAATCACTATTGGGCATGATTATTTGCTGATGGTTACCAATTGGACAAGAAGTACCACGGGATATGATCTTTCTTTTAGTGGTGGCTCTGCAAATATCACCGATCCTAAAGAGCCGCATTTGCAAAGCGCCCAGGCTGCCTGTGATGGCACACAAACCACCATCAAACTTAACAAGCGGATGAAGTGCAACAGCCTTACAAGTACCGGTTCCGAATTTACCATAACGCCTGCTTTAGCTAATGTAATTTCGGCTACCGGTTTTGGTTGCGCTACCGGTTTTGATATGGATTCGCTGATCCTCACGCTGGATGCGCCATTGCCACCCGGCAATTACACCATCAACGTTAAGAACGGAACGGATGGTAATACAATAAGAGATAATTGCGACAGGGATATTCCGGTTGGTGAAAGTATTCCGCTGGTTGTTTACCCATTGATACCAACACCTATGGATAGTATTTCTAAACCTGGTTGTGCGCATGGTGGATTGCAATTGGTTTTTAGAAAAAATATTAAATGCAGCAGCGTTGCAGCAGATGGGAGTGATTTTGTTGTTACGCT
>JBKJLT010000212.1:0-5827 GCA_046596765.1 Ferruginibacter sp.
ATCTTTATTAAATTGCTCTTCAGAATCGGTACCAATAATATTACAGATCACATTAAAAGCTTCGGTGCGGTAACAGAGCAATACATTCTGGCGGCCGCTTTCTTCCTTATTGATATCGTCAAAAATTTTGCTCAACTGCGTTTTATCAAATTCAGTCTTAACTCCTTTTAAGCCCCTGATGGTGCTGCGGCAGCGGTTATAAGGGTCAGATGTTTTTACATCAATTGATTGATAAAGTATATGATCAAAGTAAACATCTTTAAAATAATCATCCAGGTAAAGCCCAAAATCAAGGCCCTCTTTAGATAAATGAAGATAATCAGGCTTGTTCCGGTCTTCAATCAGCATTTTTCCGTGGCGAACGATATAAAGGTTGTTGCTCATGATAGCAGGACTGGGTTAGTTCCTCAGGTTTCTCAGCACAAAGTATTGGAAATTGAAGATGTCAGGTCGGTGAATTTACGCTTTTAAAGACAGAATGTACCGAATACAATTATTATTGGGTTAAGCCACGCAGAAAAGCTTCTGCCATACTGGCACAATGTTCGTTATTTAACTATCTTTGCTGCTCTAAAAAAATGCAGGTTAATGTTGAATGTAGCTATTAAGGAACACGATGAAGCAAGGCAGGGAGAAGCATTTGCCCTTTTTGCAACCGACCGGGACCAATACAAAAAATATTTTTATATAGAAAGTTATGGCTGCGCCATGAATTTTGCCGATAGCGAAGTGGTGGCTTCTATTTTAATGGATAATGGTTTTGGTGCCACCAATAACTATAAAGAAGCTGATCTTATCTTCATCAACACCTGCTCTATTCGTGAAAAAGCCGAAACCACGGTACGCAAACGTTTGACTGAATTCCGCCAGATAAAAAAACAAAAACCCGGCATGCTGGTAGGTGTGCTGGGTTGTATGGCCGAGCGTTTAAAAGCGCAGTTTCTGGAAGAAGAAAAATTAGTTGACCTGGTTATTGGCCCCGATGCTTACCGCAGTTTACCAGCCCTTATTGAAGAAGCGGAAACTGGCCAAAAAGCTGTAAACGTATTATTAAGCCGCGATGAAACCTATGCCGATATTGCACCCATACGCCTGAACAGTAATGGCGTTAATGCATTTGTAAGCATCATGCGTGGCTGCAATAATATGTGTTCATTTTGTGTAGTGCCTTTTACACGTGGCCGTGAAAGAAGCCGCGATGCCGAATCTATCATAAAAGAATGTAAAACCTTATTTGAAGAAGGATACCGCGAAGTAACATTGCTTGGGCAAAATGTTGATAGTTATTTCTGGGTAGATGAACAAAAAGATGAGCAGGTAAACTTTGCTCTTTTGCTCGAAAAAGTTGCACAAGTTTCACCGCTGTTACGTGTACGTTTTTCAACTTCGCATCCAAAAGATATTACCGATGATGTATTGCACACCATCGTGAAATACGAAAACATTTGCAATTACATTCACCTGCCGGTGCAAAGCGGCAGCACCCGTGTTTTGCAAATGATGAACCGTACTTACAGCCGTGAATGGTACATCGCCAAAGTAAACCGCATCCGGGAGTTGATACCGGATTGTGGTATATCAACCGATATGATTACCGGATTTTGTACCGAAACCGAAGAAGATCACCAGCAATCATTAAGCCTGATGGAATACTGCAAATACGATCTTGCCTATATGTACTTCTACAGCGAAAGGCCCGGAACCCTCGCTGCACGTAGGTTTAAAGACGATGTGCCGCTGGAAGTAAAGAAAAGAAGATTGCAGGAAATGGTTGACTTATACCGTGGCCATTCTTTGCTGGCCATGCAAAAAGAAGTAGGCAAAACCCGTAAAGTATTGATTGAAGGCCCTTCTAAAAAAAGTGAAAATGATTTGTATGGAAGAACTGATCAGAATAAAGTGGTGGTGTTTGAAAAAGGGAATTTGAAAGTAGGGGAATATGTAAATCTTTATATAAAAAATTGTACTGCCGGAACATTATTAGGTGAAGTAATTGAAAAATGAGAGAAAAAATAATTACCCATTTAAAAGATTTAGAGCAGGAAAGAAAAATAAAAATTCTTTACGCAGTTGAATCTGGAAGCAGGGCTTGGGGATTTGCTTCAACAAACAGCGATTGGGATGTAAGGTTTATTTATGTACATGATGATGATTGGTATTTGTCAATCGAAGAAAAGAAAGATAATATCGAAATCATGTTGCCAAATGATATTGACCTTGCAGGATGGGAATTAAAAAAAGCATTATTGCTTTTCAGAAAATCTAATCCACCGCTTTTAGAATGGCTACGCAGTCCTGTAGTTTATTACGAGTTTTTATCAACAGCAAAACTATTGAGAGAAGCGGTTAAGATATATTTCAATCCCAAATCATGCCTTTATCATTATTTGCACATGGCAAAAGGCAACTATGACGCATATTTTAAAGATGAATTAGTAAGGTTGAAAAAATATTTTTATGTTCTTCGGCCGCTCCTGGCCTGTTGCTGGATTGAAAAGAGAATGGAAATGGCTCCAATGGAGTTTGAAATATTAATGGATAATGAAATTAAAAATGTTGATTTAAGAAGTGAAATCAATTTCTTGCTTGAAAAAAAGAAAGCTGGTGAGGAGCTGGACAAAGGAAACCGTATTAAAATAATAGATGAGTTTATAACTTTCAAGATTGAACATTTTACAAAATACCTGGAAGGATTTGATTATAAAAATGCGCCTGATTTTTCTGAGCTAAACACTATTTTCAGAAATACACTAAAGGAAGCCTGGATAATTTAAAAACAATGGAACTACAATCAATAAAAAACCGTTTCGGCATCATCGGTAACTCATCGGGCCTTAACCACGCATTAAACATTGCGGTGCAGGTTGCCAATACCGATTTGAGCGTACTCATCAATGGCGAGAGTGGTGTGGGTAAAGAAGTTTTCTCACAGATCATTCATGCATTAAGTACACGCAAACACAATCCTTTTATTGCGGTAAACTGCGGTGCTATTCCCGAAGGCACAATTGATTCGGAATTATTTGGCCACGAAAAAGGATCTTTTACCGGTGCTGTTGACAGCCGCAAAGGTTATTTTGAAACCGTAAACGGCGGTACTATCTTCTTAGATGAAATTGGCGAATTACCCCTGGGCACACAGGCCCGTTTGTTACGTGTGCTTGAGGCCGGCGAGTACATACGTGTGGGCAGCAGTAAAGTACAAAAAACAGATGTACGTGTTATTGCCGCTACAAATAAAGAGCTGATTGAATACACCCAAACAAACCGTTTTAGGGAAGATCTGTATTACCGCTTAAACACAGTACCAATTAGGGTTCCTGCATTAAGAGACAGGAAGGAAGATATTTACTTATTGTTCCGCAAGTTTGTAACCGATTTCTCAGACCGCTATAAAGGCACGCCTGTGCAATTAGATGATGGGGCAAAAGATGTGTTAATTAACTACCCATGGCCCGGTAATGTACGTGAATTGAAGAATATTGCAGAGCAGATATCGGTACTGAGCCAGGATAAAATGGTGAACGCAAATACTATGAAGAGTTTTTTACCCGACCATAATTATTCAAGGTTGCCGGTACTGGCAGGTGGCGCAGGTTCGGTAAGCCAGAGTGAATTTGCAAATGAAAGGGATATACTGTACAAGCTTTTTTTCGATATGAAAAAAGATGTGAACGAGCTAAAGAAAATGTTTTTTGATCTGTTGCAGAACCCGAATATTGCACAATTTACAGAATCCCGTGGACATGCACCGGTGTTTAGTGAGCAGGCTTTTACAGAACTCAATAACAATGTCGCTGTAAACAATTCATCCAAACCAGTTTTTTTACCACATAATAATAATACCATTGATCATCACGAAGACGTGGAAGAGTCTTTAAGTATTATTGATAAGGAAAAAGAACTTATCATAAAAGCATTAAAGAAACATAAAGGCAAACGTAAAGATGCATCGCTTGATCTGGGCATTAGTGAAAGAACTTTATACCGTAAATTAAAAGAGTATGATATTGAAGAATAAAGCAATGGGCAATGGGCAATGGGCAAATGGCAAAAGCCAAAAGCCAAAAGGCAATTGGCAATGGGCAATTGGCAATAAAAATTTGGCAATCGGCAATAATATGCTGCAAATTGCGTGTTGCCTGTTGCTTATTGCCACCTTTTCCTTCGCTACCTGCAAATACGGCTTTAAAGATGTAAGTCTTCCTCCCGAAGTAAAAACTTTTCGTGTAAATTATTTTGAGAACAAAGCCGAATATAAGAACCCGCAGTTAAGTCCGCAGATAACCGAAAAACTAAAACAAAAGATCATTGGCACTACCCGGCTCAGGCAAACCAATGATGATGATGCCCATTATGATATCAGCGGTTATGTTTCGGGCTATTTTACCAGTACAACAGGCATCACCGGCAATACCACCAGCCTTAACCGGTTAACCGCAACCTTTCACCTTATAGTAAAAAACACCCTGGATGAAAAAAAGAATTTTGAAGCCGATGTTACCTACAGCGTTGATTTTGATGCTAACCTCAGCCTGAGCCAGGTAGAGCAGGCCAAAGGCGATGAAATATCAAGAAATTTAACCGACGCCATTTTTAATAAGATTTTTTCCAACTGGTAATTTAGATTTGCACATGCAGCATAATCAAGCAATTTTTGAATCAATCTTCAACCGTAATTTTTCCGATACCGGAAATACCGGATTTCTGAAAGAACTTACAGACAGGCATCCCTATTTTTCGCCGGCCGGGTTTTTTCTTTTAGAAAGCTTACAGCATGATGATACTGCATTTGAAAAACAGGCTGTAAAAACAAATATCCTTTTCAATAACCCGCACTGGCTTAATTTTCAGTTAAAAGAAACCGGTTTAGTGGCAGTAGCTACTGAAGAAAATTTTATAGTAACCCAGGTTAAACCTGCTGAAACTGAAACTACGGAAATTGATGATTTACCAGATAACACCGACGAACCGGCGACCGATAAGCATCGGGAGGTGGAGATTGAATCCATGCATATTGAGTTGAAAATGCCGCTGCAAAACCCAGCATTAGATGAAGCCATGCTTTTTGAACCCATGCACCTGGTAGATTATTTTGCATCGCAGGGCATAAAATTAACCGATGAGGTACAAACTGCCGATAAACTGGGGAAACAGCTTAAAAGTTTTACGGAGTGGCTTAAAACAATGAAGAAGATACATGTGGAAAATGAAGCGGAAAATTTGGAAAAACCAGATATAAACGTACAGGTACTGGCCGAAAACAGCAATGCCGAAACCGAAGTAATAACCGAAGCGATGGCAGAAGTTTTAGCCAGGCAGGGTAAAATAGGCAAGGCGAGCGAAGTTTACCAAAAATTAAGTTTGCTCAATCCTGTCAAAAGCACTTACTTTGCAGCCAAATTACAAAACTTAAAAGGGTTATAATATGTTGATTTTATTTGGGATTTTAGTGATAATTGCTTCTGTTGTGTTAGGATTGATTGTGCTGATACAGAACCCGAAAGGTGGGGGTTTATCAAGCAGTTTTGGTGGTTTTGGCAACCAGATCATGGGTGTTAAACAAACTACCGATGTACTGGAAAAAGGAACCTGGCTTTTTGCAGCTATAGTTGCCATTCTTTGTGTGGTATCTCCTGCTTTTATTCCAAAAGACGGAACCGGCTCTGCTCCCAATAAGGACTTACTGGAAAATGTAAATTCTAAAATGCCTGCTTCAACAACCCCTGCAAATACAGCAACGCCAGCAATACCAGATACCAATAAAGCAAAATAATATTTATCAAATAATTTTGAACCCCGTCAATTACAGACGGGGTTTTTTGAT
>JBKJLT010000283.1:0-7362 GCA_046596765.1 Ferruginibacter sp.
GATGTAGTTGGGATGCTTACCGCCGATGTAATGGAGAAGATAGAAACAATTATGAAAACAAAACCAATTTTACCCGAGTTTTAAAATGGCAGCAGTAATAGTTTATGGTATCCCAAATTGCGATACTACAAAAAAAACATTGGCATTGCTGAAAAAGCAAAACATTGATTTTTCTTTTTACGATTATAAGCAACTGGGCATTACCACAAAAAAGCTGGAAGCTTGGTGTGAAAAGAAGGGTTGGGAAAATATCTTTAACAAACGAAGTACAACGTGGCGGGAACTTGATGAAGTGGAACAGAAAAAGGTTATCAATCAGCGGGAAGCAATAAAGCTGATGATGAAAAACAACAGCATCATTAAAAGACCGGTGATTGAGGTGGATAACAAACTACTGGTAGGTTTTAATGAAACAGAATACAATAATTTTTTTTTAAAAAATAAACATTAACTAAAATTAAAAACATCCTGAACTGTTGAGGTGCAAAAGCCCCTTCAGTGGTTTGGGGCAACACTAAAAAACATGAAACGTAACGCAATCGCCGTTTGGAACGGCACAGGAAAAGAAGGTAAAGGAAATCTTACCACACAAAGCACCACCTTAAATCAAACGCAATATTCCTACGGTACACGGTTTGAGGAAGGCATTGGCACAAACCCGGAGGAATTAATAGCTGCTGCTCATGCAGGCTGTTTTACTATGAAAGTGGCCTTTCTTTTAAATGCTGCCGGCTTTACTGCTGATGAAATTGAAACCAGGTGTGATGTTGCGCTGGAAGATGGTTCTATAACAGGATCTCACCTGAATTTAAAAGCTAAAGTGCCCAATGTCAGCAAAGAGCAATTTGATACGATAGTAGCCGATGCAAAAACAAACTGCATCATTTCAAAATTATTAAATACCAATATTACCCACGAAGCGGTACTGTCGTAATATGTATCATCCCACAATGGCATGATACATAAATAACCTTTTGTGTACTTTGTGCCTTTGTGGGATACTTTATTTAATACCATCAAGGTAAAAAAATCACACAATGTCATTTCAAAATAAAACAGTCATCATCACCGGTGCATCACGTGGTATAGGGAAAGCAATTGGATTAAAGTTGGCAGCAGAAGGAGCCAACATTGTAATTGCATCTAAAAGTGTGGAAGAAAACCCAAAACTGGGCGGCACTATATTTTCGGCGGCTGAAGAAATGGAAGATGCAGGCGGCAAAGCGCTGGCTGTGCAATGCGATATCCGTTTTGAAGACCAGATTCAAAATGTGGTTGATAAAACTGTAGAGAAGTTTGGCGGCATTGATATTTTAATAAACAACGCATCAGCCATCAACCTTACACCTACCGAAAAAACCGAGCCCAAACGTTTTGACCTGATGTACGATATAAATGTACGGGGCACTTTTATGATGAGCAGGGCCTGTATTCCATTTCTTAAAAAAGGAACCAACGCCCATATTTTAAATTTATCTCCGCCAATAAATATGGATTTAAAATGGTTCGAAAATCATTTAGCGTATACCATCAGCAAATACGATATGAGTATGATCGCTCTTGGTTTATCTGCAGAGCTAAAAAAATATAACGTAGCAGCCAATGCCTTGTGGCCACGCACTACCATTGCCACTGCTGCGGTAAATAATTTACTTGGAGGTGCCATGCTCATGAATATGAGCCGCACTGTTGATATTATTGCAGATGCAGCTTACTATATTTTATCCAAACCTTCCACATCCTGCACCGGCAATACTTTTATTGATGAAGATGTATTGGCTGCCGAAGGTATTACTGATCTTGAAAAATATTCGGTAGTACCCGGCGCACAATTGTACAAAGATCTTTTTGTTTAAAATCTCCTGTTAACAAAATCTTAAAGCCCTCATTGTTTGATGAACGGTAACATTTGCTGGGTCATGTACGTTTAATTTCGTACTAACATCATTACGCCATGAATGATGTATTAACCAACCAATAAAGTATAGCCATGAACTGTTTTATCACCAAAGCATTATGCTTTTGCATTGTGCTTACCACAACTGCGTACGCCCAAACGGCCAAAAAGCAACTTGCCGCAAAAAGAATTACTACAACCATTAAAATTGACGGAGTTTTAGACGACCCGGCCTGGAAGGAAGCTCCCAAAGCTGATAAGTTTGTTGCCCTGAGGCCAACACCTTTTATACCCGAAAGTGCTGATAACGCCACAGAGATTTATTTTTTATACAATAATGAAGGCCTTTATATAGGAGGTTACCTGCACGAAAAAACCAAGGATAGTATTGCAGCGGAACTGGTTGGCCGTGACGGTTTTGGCAACAACGATTTTCTGGGAGTTGTTTTAGATACGTACAATGATAAGCTGAATGGTTTCGAATATTTTGTTACCCCATTGGGGGAACAATTCGATGCCAAAGTATCGCCTAATACAAATGGAAACAACGAAGACTTTAGCTGGAATGCCGTTTGGGAAAGCAAATCAAAATTGCAGGCCGATGGCTGGACATTTGAGATGTTTATTCCCTATTCAGCTATCAGGTTTGGAAAAAAGAGCGTTCAGGACTGGGGATTGAATATTATAAGGCGCAGGCAAAAAAGCGGACAACAATTATTCTGGCAATCTATTGATCCAAATGTAAATGGTTTTTTAACCCAGGAGGGGATGATAACAGGCTTGCAGGATATTAAACCTCCTATGAGATTGCAATTCTCGCCATATTTCTCAGCCTACCAAAACCACGATGGTACTGCTAAAGAAAATAAAAGCAAAACAACATTTAATGGAGGTATGGATGTTAAATATGGCCTGAACCAGGCTTTTACTTTAGATATGACGCTGATACCGGATTTTGGACAGGTGCAGTCTGATAACCGGGTATTAAACCTTACACCTTTTGAACAACGGTTTAATGAAAACCGTGCTTTTTTTACTGAGGGTGTGGAATTGTTTAATAAAGGGAACCTATTTTACAGCCGCAGAATTGGTTTAGAGCCGGCATATAAAAAATACCTTTCTCCTGGTATTAATGAAAACATTACCGAAGATCCGCGCCAGGCAAAAATCATTAATGCAACAAAAATAAGTGGCCGGACACAAAAAGGTTTAGGCATTGGTATTTTAAATGCTGTTACACAAAAACAATACACTACTTTTCAAAATGATATAACCAAAGAATCCCGTAAGCAGGAAAATATGCCGCTAACTAATTACAATGTTTTTGTACTGGATCAAACTTTGAAAAATAACAGCAGCGTATCGCTGGTTAATACAAATGTGTGGCGTAGCGGCAATGATTATGATGCAAACGTAACTTCAGGATTGTTTGATTTTAATGACAAAAAGAATAAGTGGAATATCGGAGGTAATGTGAGTTTCAGTAACCTGATTAACAAAGAGGGAAAGACAACGACGGGTTATGCTCATAATATTTATTTTGGTAAAACCAGTGGCCGTTTCAATTTCAATATCTGGCAGCAATTGTACAATGATAAATATGATAAAAGCGATTTTGGATATTTTACCAACAATAATACCATGGACCAGGGAGCATGGGCCGGTTATAACTGGACAAAACCAATCGGTTGGTTTAACCAGATGCGTATAAATGCAAACTTCTGGTATAGCCGCCTGGTATCACCCATTGATAATTTAAAGCGAAAAGAGATGATGTACCAGGGTGCCGGAATCAATTTTAACTTTAATGCCCAAACCAAAAAATTATGGTGGGTTGGGGTTAATATTAATGGAGGCCCTAATCGCAACGATTTTTATGAACCCAGAAAATATGGACGTGTTTTTCAGGATAAAGGAAGGATAGGAATTAATGCGAGATGGGAAAGTAACAGGGCCAAAAAATTATCCTGGGGAGGAAGTTTTTTTGCTGGAACAGGCGGTGTGTTTAAAAGAACAACTACAGAGTATAATCTATTTGGAAAAATACGCTTTAACAGTAAATTTTCCGTTGATTTTTCCGTTAACACAAACAGTAGTAAAAACCAGTCTGGTTGGGCAGCTAATTTAGGGGCGGATACTGTTATTTTTAGCAGACGAAATGTAACCAGCACAGAAAATGTGGTGAATATTAAATATAGTTTTACAAATCGTATGGGTTTAACCCTAAGGGCAAGGCACTACTGGAGTGAAGTAGCACCCTTACAGTTTTACGAGCTGGATACTTATGGGAGGTTGCAAACGCCGGTAAATCCGTTTACCAGGAACGTGAATCAGAATTATAATTATTTAAGTGTAGATATGGTATATAACTGGCAGTTTGCGCAAGGCAGTTTCTTTAGTATAGTTTGGAAAGATATTGGTGAAAGCTTTAACCGGCAGTTTGAAAAGAATTATGTAAAGAACCTGGGTAACACCATTAGCGGTGATCAGTATAACAGCTTTTCTGTAAGGGTAATTTATTTTCTGGATTACCTGACTGTTAAAAGAAAATTAAAGAAAGCATAATTGCTGTTTATAAATCCTTCTCTTTTTGAAGAAGGATTTTTATAATATTTGCATTGAAGAATATAATATTTAAAGCAGCCCCAATTTTAAAAAACGTATAAAATCTCTTCTTCAGGTTTTGAAGCATATTTGCCGGTGTATAACTGTTGTAATGGAAAGATTACGTCTTCATTTTTACCCCAGTAAATATTGCCGTTTTTTACAATAAATTTTTTAAAATTTGAAGGGCGCATAAACTTTGTAAATGCACCGGTCAGCGATGCAAAAAAAGGAAGAAAATTGACAATACGCTGCTGTCCGTTATCAAAATAAAGCAGCACTTTATAATCTTGCAGGTAAATGGCTTCTTTTACAAACGGAATTATTTCCTTTTGATTTTTACTGCGATTTTTTCGCAGGTTACCCTTTGATGAAGAATAAATACTTTGTTCCATTTCTCGATATTTGACGGATGGTACTTTTTAAAAAATACTGAAATTTCCTTTGCTTCTGTCAGGGTTAACTGCTTTCTGCCTTTTATCTTTTTAAAAATGATTTTTATGTCATCTTCCAGAAAAAGAAATTCTGCCTTACTTTCCCTGTTTTCAATTTGAACATGCACATGTATCGGCAGGTGTTAATTTGTATAAAACCTGATTATATAAGTAAGGTATTCAAATATTTTAGGCATAAAATTACAATTGTGTCTCCGGCCGCATCATGGGGAAGAAAAGCACATCCTGAATGGAATGCTGATTGGTGAGTAACATCGCAATCCTGTCAATACCAAAACCAATACCACTGGTTGGCGGCATACCATATTCCAATGCACGTAAAAAATCATAGTCAATGAACATGGCTTCATCATCGCCACGTTCCATCAGTTTGGTTTGTTCTTCAAAACGTTCACGTTGCTCAATAGGGTCATTCAACTCACTGTAAGCGTTTGCAATTTCTTTACCATTGCACATTAACTCAAAACGCTCTACCAGTCCGGGTTTGCTGCGGTGCTTTTTTGTAAGCGGGCTCATCTCTACAGGATAGTCTGTGATAAAAGTCGGTTGTATATAATTGGCTTCGCATTTGCTGCCAAAAATTTCATCAATCAGTTTTCCTTTGCCCCACTTTTCATCACCATGTATTTTTAATTCACGGCAAACGTTTCTAATTCCTGCTTCATCCATTTCACTAATGTCGAAACCGGTATGTTCCTTAATGGCATCGTACATAGTAATTCTTTTGTACGGAGCTTTAAAATCAATGGTCCTTAGTGGAGCCGAAGTATCGCCTACCATAACTTTTGTGGTGCCGTTGGTTGCTATGGCAGCTTTCTCCAGCATCTGCTCGGTGGTGTCCATCATCCACTCATAATCTTTATAAGCAACATAAAATTCCAACACAGTAAATTCAGGATTGTGTGTGCGGTCCATACCTTCGTTGCGGAAGTTACGGCTGAATTCATACACCCATTCAAACCCCCCAACAATCAGTCTTTTTAAATAGAGTTCGTTTGCAATACGCATGTACATAGGCACATCCAATGCATTGTGATGCGTAGTAAAAGGCCTCGCAGCAGCGCCACCGGGAATACTTTGCAATACCGGTGTATCTACTTCCAGCGCACCACGCTCATTTAAAAACTCACGTATTGCATTTACCATTTTAGTACGCTTGATAAATGTTTCTTTAACCGATGGGTTCACAATCAGATCGGCATAACGTTGCCTGTAACGAAATTCCGGATCGGTAACTTCATCAAAAGCTTCCCCATCTTTTTCTTTTACAATCGGCAGCGGGCGTAAAGATTTTGTAAGTATGGTAAACTCTTTTACATGAACAGATGTTTCACCGGTTTTGGTATTAAACACATAACCTTTAATGCCAACTATGTCTCCAATATCAACTAATTTTTTCCAAACGGTTTGGTACATAGTTTTATCCTCGCCGGGGCAAATATCATCCTGCTTTATGTAAAACTGAATCTTGCCAACCGCATCCTGCAAGACTGCGAAATTGGCTTTACCCATATCTCTTACGCTCATGATACGGCCTGCAATGCATACATCTGCAAACAATTCTTTGTCAGCTTCGCTTAAGTTATCCTGAGCGGAGCCGAAGGATTCTTTTATGTAAACAGATGTTGTATTAACCGGGTATAAAGCTCCCGGATAAGCATCAATGCCCAATTTATTAAGTTCTGTAAGTTTTTCCCTGCGGATAATTTCCTGTTCGGATAAATGTTGTGTGCTCATATTGATCCAAAAATTTTTGGCAAAGATACCGTATCGAAGGCATTTACTTAATTCGGCACCGTAATTGCCAGTATAGTTTTATATATTTATCTACAAAAAAAATGGAAATGAAAAAATTTTTTACAGTACTTATGTTTTCAAGCTTATTTTATGGCTGCGATATAATTAAACAACTACCACAAAGCACGGGTACAGGGGTAACAGAATATGAAGCGGGTGCAGGCATTAAGGAAGCATTAAGCCAGGGGCTGGCAGGTGCGGTACTAAAGTTAAATAAGGAAGATGGGTTTTTTAAAGATGCTTTTTATAAAATATTGATTCCCGAAGATGCCCGTAAAGTTGAAAATACTTTAAGAGATATTGGGCTGGGTAATATGGTTGATAAAGCCATTTTGCAAATTAACCGTGGTGTAAGATGCGGCCGGCTATGCCAAACCCATTTTTGTAAATGCAATAAAAAGTATGACTATACAGGATGCCATTGGGCTTGTAAGGAATGGTGATACCAGTGCCACTCATTTTTTCAGGGAGAAAACCACGGCGCAGTTAACGGCTGCGTTTTTACCGGTTATAAAAGCATCGCTTGATAAAGTAAACGCCACCAAATATTACGGCGATATGGTTACCAGGTACAACAGCATTCCGCTGGTTAAAAAAATAAACCCCGAC
>JBKJLT010000301.1:0-3512 GCA_046596765.1 Ferruginibacter sp.
GTTCCGCCTTCAGTCATTTTTATTTTGCCTTCATCAATCAGTTGCTGCAAAAATGTAGCATGATGAATTACTTCGTAAGTACCGCCCAGTTCGGGGTATTCATTTTTCAATGTATTAAAACAATGCGGACAGGCGGTTACAATTTTTTTAATGCCGTATCCATTTAAAATCTGAATATTCTGGTAAGCCATCATCTGAAACATAAATTCGTTGCCTGCACGGCGGGCCGGGTCGCCGGTACACATTTCTTCTTTACCAAGTATGGCGTAGTTGATGCCAACCTTATCCAGTATGGTTACAAAGGCCTTGGTTATTTTTTGTGCCCTCTGGTCAAAACTTCCGGCGCAGCCTACCCAAAATAAAACTTCGGGGCTTTCACCCTTCGCCATCATTTCGGCCATTGTTGGAACATGCATATAATAAATTTTTATCCCTGAAAGTTAGTTTAAAAGATGATGCAAAAATAAGCCTTTAATAAGTAAAATTTTGCCTTCGGCAAAAAATGGTTTGCCACAGATTGCACAGATTTACACGGATGATCAGTTATTAATAAATTATTCTCTTTTAGGTTTAAATGTATTTTTCCGTGTTAATCCGTGCAATCTGTGGCTAACCAAAAACAGCGAAGCTGTTCTGCACTAAGTAAAGAAATTACTCCGTGGCCATAGCGACTTTGTGGTAACTGAATTATCTTCGCAGCAGTGAGCAAACTCTTTAACCGAATTACAAACTGGGAAGCCTGGCCTTTTAAATTGCTTTACACACCAATTGCGCCGGTGTGGGGTTGGTATATATTAAAATCCTGGTCGGTATGGTTTTTTACGCCCAGTAACCCCAAAATAACTTTTGGTGGCATGGATGGTGAGCCTAAAAGAGAGATGTACGATCTGTTGCCAAAACATTTATATCCCGCTACGTTTAATGTACTGCCGGCTCAGGATTTTAATAAGTTAACAATTGAACTGAAAAACAGCGGCATTCCTTACCCGTTTATTGTAAAACCCGAAGTTGGCTGCCAGGGCATTTTATTCCGTAAAATTGATACCGAAGCTGAATTGCAAAACTACCATGCAAAAATTCCGGTTGAATATATTGTACAGGCATTGGTGATTTACCCAATGGAAGTAAGTGTTTTTTATATCCGTCACCCGCAGGAAAAAAAGGGAACGGTTACCGGCTTTTTGCATAAGATACCTTTGCAGGTTACGGGCAATGGAAAAGATACACTTGAACAGTTGATTCTGCAGCATCCAAAAGCACAAAAAAGAATTGGAGAAATGTTCAGCAAGCATAAGGAGCATTTGCAAGCAATTATACCTGCAGGCGAAAAATATATGCTGAGCTATGCTGCCAATCACAACCGGGGAGCGCATTTTATTGATTTGAAAGAACACATTGATGATAAGCTGGTTTCTATTTTTGATGAAATAAGCCTCAGCATTAATGATTTTTTTTATGGCCGTTATGATATCATGTGTACCAATGTAGCAGATTTAAAAAAAGGAAAGAACTTTACCATACTTGAATACAATGGGTGCGGCGCCGAGCCCAATCATTTTTACGATACAGGTTATACTTTGATTGCTGCCTATAAAGAAATTTTGAAGCACTGGAAGGCTTTGTATCAGATATGTAAATACAATACGGGTAAAGGTATAAAGCCCTGGCCTTTTCAAAAAGGAAGAAAATTTCTTGCTCAGATAAAAGCACACTTTACATTAATAAGACAGGTGGATAAAGAACTGAGGTAATGCTTAATCTTTTACTTCTGCGGTTAAAAGCGGTGAGCCACCCTTTTGGGGGTGACTCACCGAAAGGCTGACTATTTTTGTTGTTTAAAAAGTAATGAATAAACTTCTCCAACTCCCCAATTTCCCAACGGAAAATACAGGGCAAAAAATAAGGACATGCTTAAACTGAAATTCTGTGGGCTGAATAGTCTATCGAGGATACTATCCGGATAAGCATAAGAACTGCGGAGGGCATAGCCACCGAATTCGCACAGGCACATGGCAACCAACCCATAGGCGTATTGTGCATGAAAAAGAGATTGCGCAGCAACAGCGAAAGGGATACCATATACAAAATGTAACAGGTAATTATCTGCCACCAGTAAGTGAATTCTGCAATTTGCATGTAGCTGCCCAAATAATTCATGCAAAGGCCCCAAACAAAATAAATAACCACATAAAGCAGGATCAGTTTCTTATCTACATTTAATTTTTCCTTTGCCCAGCTTAAAAATTCTTTCATGAATTTTATATTAATAAATGGTAAAAGCTGCAAAATGCCCGTGATGAGTTATGGAAATTGGTATTTGCACATTACTACCACAATATAAAAAAGGAATACCGTATTTATCTTTTACAACAGCAATATCTTTTTTTGCTTTGCCGTTAACTAAATGGTAACGGTCAATTATTTTTTTATAAATTACCTGCTGCTGGCTGGTTTGCTGCGTTTGCGGTAAGTAAAAACAGGAGTTTATGAATCCGGTATTTTCAACTCCGGTGTGCCTGGCAATACTGTAGATATAATCTTTTGCTGTGACACTATATGTTTGATAACAATTGCCGTCGAATACAACAAGCCCGCTGGTGGCGGATAATAAAGAACAACTGAATTTTTTTGGAGCAAAAAAGCGTCCGCCATATTGCCGGGTATAAATTTTATAAGCGCTTTCTTTCATGGTCCATAATTTCCAGACCATTTCATCCGGCACGGCCGCATCTTTGATATACAGCCGCTCCTGCATGGTAAATATTTTTTCAACAAACCCTTTTCTTCTCCAGTTGCTTTCTGCAGCGGCAAGTTTAATATCTACTATATCATTGCCCGTCATTTTTCGCTGAGTTTAGTAGTTATAATTTCAATAGCAGCTTTTATAGTAAGCATTTTTTCCATCGACTCATTGTCAATGATGATGTCAAATTCGTTTTCAATATCCAGTATAACATCTACCAGGTTTGCCGAATTTATCTTAAGGTCATTCAGAAAATCGGTGTTTTCATTCATGTTTTTAAATCCCTCTTCGTTTTTAACATAGGGCTTAACAATCCCCTTCAGTTTATCTATTAATTCCTGGTTGTTCATTGGTTATATTTTTTAAAAATGATACAGGCATTTACATCGCCAAAGCCAAAACTGGCCTTAGCTACCACCCGCAATTTATTGTTTTCTAAAAGTTGTTGAGGTATTTTTTCTGAACTGATGATGGAAGCAATATCCGGGTGAACATCTTCGCAATTGATAGCAGGGAAGATAAAATCATGATGCAAACATAAAACGGCAGCAATGCTTTCAATGGCTCCGGCAGCACCAAGGCAATGGCCCGTTATGGCTTTTAAAGAATGTATGTAGGGAAAATCTTTTCCTTTTCTGTTTAAAGCAGCAGCCCAGTTATTTATTTCTGCTGCATCTTTAATGGTTGCTGTTAAATGTCCATTTATCAAATCAATTTCATCAGGCTGTATGCCGGCATTGTCAATAGCATCTTTAATGCAGCGTTGCAC
>JBKJLT010000356.1:0-3066 GCA_046596765.1 Ferruginibacter sp.
ATTCGTTTCATTAATTTTATTTAATGTTCTGTTTATTTGATTTATCTGTTACCGAAGGTTTGTAGTAATCCGGCGGAAACCCATTGATATTTCTCCATAGCTCATACCATACCGATACATTTTTAAGTAAAGCAAAACCCTGTGCGCCAGTTCCTATTTTCAATTGGGATGGCCATTTTTTCTTGGTGGTTTTGTCTTCTACAACCAGTATTCTGAACTTTCCATTATAACTTACCGAATTTTCGATAGCCGCCACCGTTCCGGTAAATGTTCCGTAGGAAGAATTAGGCCATCCACTAAATACGATAGCCGGAAAACCATCAAACAAAAACTGTACTTTTTGATCTTTTGCGATCAGCGGAAGATCCACCGGGTTAACAAAAAGTTCTACAGCATAATCAAGATTATCTGGTACTATTTCAACCAACATCTCCCCATCTTTAATTATTTCGCCAATGCCCGCTTTTTTTGCTTTGGTAATTTGCCCTTTCTGCGGGGCTGTTATAAAGTACATGCCTTTACGAATATTGTAGTTGCTGTATTGGTTTTCCAGTTTGGCTACATCGCCCTGCCCGCCGGCAATCTGCGACATGGATTGAAATTGCTCACCTTGTGCTTTGGAAAATTTTTCCAGGTAATCCTGGTTAATAGCATCTTTTTCAATTCTTGCAATTAGTAATTCTTGCCGGGTATTGCCCAGTTTATTTTCGGCACTTATTTTTTTTGCACCGGCATTTTGAAATGCCATGTTCCTTTGCTCAAGTTGAGTTAAGGAAACAAGGCCACTATCGTACATATTTTGCTGCCGCTTATATTGCCTGGATGCAATTAAAAAATCATTAGCAGCAGCAATTACATCAACACTGTCGCTTTGTTGTTTAAGCTGCAACTGTGTTATTTTGTTTTCCAGTTGCGATTGTTTAAGGCTTCGGTTGTTACCCATTGCTCCTATCTGGTTTTCGGTGGCGGCAACTTTGTTTTTGTAATATTCCACACTCATTTGTTTGGCACCTATTTGCTGCCCTGTTCTGTTAACGAGGTTAGGGTCCAGGTAATCATCCTTTATTTCTGATATCTGCAAAATTGTGTCGCCCTGGTTTACATGATCGCCTTCCTTTACATACCATTTCTGTATTTTACCCGGTATGATGCTGTTTAACTCCTGCGGCCTTTGCTCCTGTCGCAATGTGGTTACATTTCCCCTGGCTCTTACGTTTTGGGTCCACGGTAAAAAAAGGATTACCGCAAGTGCAATAAAGAAACCAATTACCCAGTATTTTATTTTACTGTTTTTATTATATCTGTAAATTGATTGGTATGATTTTAAATTAGTCATTTTGGTAGATTTTGTATGTTATTAAATTCGTTCGCTTTTGTATGTTATCATTTTATTTAAGCGATGAAAATAATTTAATTTTTAAGGGTGATTATTTTATCACATTGCCGTGCAAAATCAACATCGTTAGAAATAATAAAAATAGTGCTGCTCTTCATTTCATGCAATAAAAAATCTTTGATTTGTTTTTGCGATTGCTCATCCAGTCCGGCCCATGGCTCTTCCAGTAAAACAAGGGCAGGTTTATTTATGATGGCACGTAGCAACAATATTTTTTTAATTACATTACCCGGTAACTTGCGGCCAAAGGTGCTAAGCTTTGTATCAAAACCGTTTTTAAGGGTAGCTAAAAAACCAGCGAGTCCTATTTTATTACTTAGTTCCTTTATTTCGTTTATATCTACAGGGTATAACCCCATGGCTATGTTTTCCAGTAATGTTCCTTCAAAAATATCCTGCTGACTTATCATCAAACCCATGCGCAACCTAAGTGATTGCAGATCATAATTTCTGAGTGGTATATCATCCAGCAAAATATTGCCCTTATAATCACTGTAGATACTTGCCAGTAAACGTAATAAAGTTGATTTGCCTGCACCCTCTTCTCCGTTAATACATATTATTTCATTGGCTGCTGCAGTAATATTGATGTCTTTTAATACAGCAGGGCTACCAGGGAAACTAAATTCAAGGTTGTGCAGACTAACCTTCATTCCCTGGTTTGTGGTACTGTATTGTACTGATCCCTGTTGTTCACTCTCTTTATCAATAACCTGTTCAATTTTTTCTATTGCTGTTAAAATGTCATACACACTATCGAGGTTTATAATTATTTTTTCTACAGAACTTATGATGGTAAGTATTACAATTTCTGCAGCAATAAATTGCCCCACGGTTAATTGCTGGTTAATCATAAGGTAAGAACCCACGATAAGCATGGAGGCAGTAATAAGGGTTTTAAAACCAACCAATGTTTTATACTGCAGCAGCAACACTTTAAAATGGGAGGTACGGCTCTGCAGGTAATTTGTAATATCCCCATCAGCTTTATTCATGGAAAAATCCGGCGATTTTGAAAATTTAACTGAACGTATAATGCGTGCCATTTCCTCAAGCCATGCTACTACTTTATACTTGTGTGTGCTTTCTTCCAGGCTTGTTTCAAGCCCCTGTGTGCCGGAGAAATATAAAATAAAACCTACAACAATAATTAAGAACAAACCAAAAGCAATGAATATGGGATGATAAAAGGACAGCAGCAGCAGGCCAAAAAATATCTGCACCAAAGCCAATGGAAAATCAAGCAGGATCTTTGCGATCTTTTTCTGTAATGTTAAGGTTTCAAAGAAACGATTAACCAGTTCTGGTAAATACTGATCATCTACTTTTGAAAGATTAATTTTTGGTATTCTGTCGGCAAAGCCAAAGGCATAACGCACAAATATTTTTTGCTGTATCTTTTCAATAATCTTCATCTGATTAACCTGCAGTACTCCGCTAATAAAAACACTTATAACGATAAGTACTACCAACAGCACAACGGAAGCTGAAACGGCATTTGCCTGTGCAAAAGAGATCAACGCCTGTATTCCAACTGGAATAGACAACATGATAATACCATAAAGGATGGCATAAAAATATATTTGATAAATTTCTTTTTTTTCAAGAGATAACAGTTTCAACACACGTGAAACCGGGTTGGTTTTCTTTTTCATGTAAAAATTAGTTAT
>JBKJLT010000456.1:0-4570 GCA_046596765.1 Ferruginibacter sp.
TGTTGATAATTTATTTCGTTCGCAACTGTAATCCAGCATCGAAAAACCCAGGTAATAACACTCAACCAATAAGGCAAGTAAAGGAGTTACCCATCCAATAAACGGAATAAAAGATAAAATTAAAATGGAAACTGTATAAACCGTTTGCCACAGCATATTACGCAATGCCAGCCTGATGCCCCGTAAAATATCTTTCATTAATTGTTTAAAACTAAAGGGATATTCTTTTCCTTCAATGATAGATTCTGTTTTTTCACTCAGGTACGCAAATAATGGTGAGCCGATGATGAGGAACAGATATTTGAAGAGGGAAAAATAAAATAACAGCATTATTAGGTTAAGAATAATATGGCCAAATATCAGTAAAAAGCTAAGCCAGCTATTTTGCATTTTTTCCATCCATTCTGCCACGCCCGATTTTTGCAGCATAAAATCAATGGCACTGTTGCTTGAAACCACAAATAAATAAATGCCTATACAAAACAGCAGCGTATAAATTAATCCTGGTATCAGTATCCATTTCCACAGCCGGTGCCTGATGATAAAACGGTGTGTGTGAGCGTAAGCCTGTATGGATATAATGATTTCTTTTAGCATTTTAATTACCAGTGTTTTAAAAATCTACATTTGCCTATTGCTTATTGCCAACTGCCCATTGCCAACTGCCCATTGCCAACTGCCCATTGCCAACTGCCCATTGCCCATTGCCCATTGCCCATTGCCCATTGCCCATTGCCCATTGCCCATTGCTCCGTATTTTAGCTTTAAAGTTAATACTATAATGAAGAAATTGTCTGGTCATTTTTATAAAGGAACGGATGTAATTTTAATTGCAAAGGAATTGATTGGAAAAGTTATTGTTACTGATTTTAATAGTCTTATTACTTCCGGACGAATAGTAGAAACGGAGGCCTACATAGGGCTTACAGACAGGGCTTCTCATTCTTTTGGTGGTAAACGTACAGCACGCAATGAGCACATGTATGCCAATGCCGGCACAGCTTATGTATATATATGTTATGGTATGCACCATTTGTTCAATGTGGTTACCAATGTAAAGGAAGTTCCAGATGCGGTATTGATAAGAGCAGTTGAACCTTTAAACGGAATAAGCATAATGCTTCAAAGAACTGGTAAGTTAAAACCCGGTAACACGTTAACCAAAGGGCCCGGTAATGTGGCTAAGGCACTGGGGATTTCGAAAAATCATTCAGGAACAAACCTGGTTAAGGATGAAATATATATTGCAGATGATGGGTTTAAGATTGAAAATAATTCAATTGGTATAAGCAGGCGTATAGGTATTGAAAGTTCGGGTGATGCAGTGTTAAAGCCCTATCGTTTTTATGTAAAAGGCAATCCATTTGTAAGCGGCTATCCAAACAAATAATGGCAGGCCGTATTAAAAAATCCGGTTCCTGAGTCAACCTGAATGAATCATGCGTTTATTGGTGCCTTCTATCTGGTGCCAGTATGTTTGGCGCAGATGTTCCCATCAGGCACAAGTATATTTGGGCCCTCTTGCAAGTATGTTTAGCCCGGTGTTCCCTTACACATTCATTCTCAGTTGAAATCGTAGCGGGGGTTTCAAATACAAAACAGATAAGGGTTTCAGGTTATTTTTTAGATGAAAGAATAGTGAACTATTTTGAATTCAAAAAATGTTCCGAAAGGCTTAGCTGTGAAGGATTTGGAAACCGCAGTAGATTTCAAATGCAAAATCTGGGTTCAATTCTTACGTAAAGCTATTGGGATTACCTGATGCCTCTTCAACCTGCCTGCCGGCCAGCTAACGTGTGGACACATCTTCGATGTGAAAAATTTGCACACAGATACTTCGACAGGCTCAGTACACGGGTTTGACGGATGAACACAGATTTTTTCTGCTTTGCAGAAAAATTTGGATTGTTTCGGTAATCCACATCCTGCGAAGCAGGAAAATCCTGTGTTTATCCAATTTTAAAAGCTGATTATTGGGTTAGTAAACAATTTAAACAATAATGAAATCCTATAAATCTATCCAACCCGTATCATCCGTGTTCCAATGGTATTTGTGTCCACACGGTAGCTGCCGGCCAGGCAGGTTCTACAGGTTTGTAACCGGATTCGACAAACTAAAACTTATCTTACATCCGCATCTTTTGCCGCCGCAGGCACCTGCATTGCAGGCTTCGGGGCTTCTATGAGCAGGTAAGTAATGGTTGACACTCTTTTTACAAAAAAAATAACGGTGGTTCTTAAATAACATTGTTTATTTGCAAACAATTGATAACAACTTCATGCAGCCCGAAAAAATTAAAACTTCTATTTGTATTATTGGTGCCGGGCCAGCCGGTGCTACCGCCAGTATATTTTTATGTAAGATGGGCATTGAGCATGTTATTGTTGATGCTGCTGCATTTCCAAGGGATAAGGTTTGCGGCGATGGGCTTGACCTGAACACGATAAGGGTGTTGAATCATATTGACCCGGCCATTATTGAAACAGAACTATCTGCCAATAAAAAAAGTTTTACTGCATCGCAGGGCTTCAGATTTATTTTGCCAAATGGCCGAAAGGTTGATATTATGCGTAACGGCGCAAACGGTACAACCGATGCTACAGAAAGGCCCATGTTTTTTGTAAGCAAACGTTTTGATTTTGATAACCTGCTGGTAAGCCGCATTGACCGCAACGTTGCCAATGTACATTTATCTACCCGTATACATACAATAACTAAAACAGGAAAAACCTGGATGCTGGAAGGCGAAGGCCCAAACGGTAAACTGATAATTGAAACCGGTTTTTTAATTGGTGCCGATGGCGATCATTCGTTGGTACTGAAGCACCTGGGTGAGCGAAAAGTTGACCGTAATAATTATGCGGGGGCTGTAAGGCAATACTGGAGTGGGGTAGAGGGAATGCACGGTGATAACCTGCTGGAAGTATATTTCCCCAAAAGCCTGCCTTTGTCTTATTTCTGGATATTTCCCCTGCCGGAAGGGAAAGCCAATGTGGGCTATGGTATGGCAAGCAACTACATTGCCAAACACAATATTAATGTGCGTAAAGCATTTGAAGAACTGATAAAAACCGACCCCGTGCTTATTCCCCGGTTTAAAAATGCACAGCCACAGGAAACCGTAAAAGGATGGGGCATACCCATGTCGGGTAACGACCGCAAGGCTTATGGCGATGGATGGTTGTTGCTGGGCGATGCGGCTTCATTGGTTTGTCCCACATCTGGCGAAGGAATTGGTTCGGGAATGATATCGGGATATGTAGCTGCAAAATTTTTACAGCGTGCCGTGGAGCAAAATGATTTCAGCGAAAAAATGTTTACCAACTACAACAGGGAAATTCACAAGCGCCTGCGTACCGAAGAAAAAGTTTACCGCTTCGTCAACAGTATTCCGCCACGTGTTTTTTCTATAGCAATCAATACAATATTATCTACCTGGATATTTAAATACCTGCTGTCCAACAAAGTAATGAAGAAATGGGTAGATACTGCCTATAATAAAGAGATTGACGTAAAACTTACGTAACACCCTTTACGCTGATAAGCTTCAGATAAAAAGCTACAACAAAATATGGCTCATTTTTTATGAGCCTGTCTTGTTGTAAAGATTTAACCGCTTCCTAATTATTGCCGACGTTTGCAGCAACCTCCTCAGCTTTATGCATAATATTTTTTAATGAATCCGTTGCGGCACACAAAGCATCAGACAGCATTTTTCTTGATTTGGGAAGAAGAAATAGTGCAACTACTACTCCTAAAGCTAATCCTGTAATTATTTTCTCAGATTTTTTCATAATGTATTTTTTGGGTTGATGAATAGCATTTTATCCCACAATCTATTATAAACATCATGCCAGATTATCGTAATCCAGCATATTTTTTCAACGTCATAATTTTTAAGATTATGTTATACTCTGTTACAGATATTTCAAATAGTGTGCCACTGCGAACATTATAAGTTGCATAATTATCGGCGAAAGTAATATGTGTAATACGTTACTCAAAGTATAGCAGTAACGCCACAATCAGTATAGTATCTTTACATAAAGCAGGATCGTTATGAACACATACGAGCAACAGGTAAGTATTGAATTAACAGCATGGCAAAAGAAGATGCAGCGCCGGCCATCTTTACTCAACAGCCTTTCTAAAAAGTTACAAACAAAGATCAACAACTGGATACCTGAAAAAGTGCATAAGGCCATCACTGCCACCATCAAACAAATGATACGGGCTGTTTTGTTGGGCGCAAAATATACAACTGCCGATACCCTGCTAAACGCAAGCCTGCTGGAAAGGGAAGAAGCCGTTCAAAATAAAATTGACTGGTACAGGAATACAGCAGCGGTTGAAGGAGGCATTACCGGGGCAGGCGGCATACTGCTGGGCCTGGCCGATTTTCCTATTTTGATAAGCCTTAAACTTAAACTACTCTTTGATATTGCGGTGCTATATGGTATGGATGTACACGACTACCGGGAAAGAGTTTACCTGCTGCACATTTTTGAACTGGCTTTTTCAAGTGATGAACACCGCAAAAATATTTATCTTAAAATGACTGATTGGGAA
>JBKJLT010000516.1:0-3786 GCA_046596765.1 Ferruginibacter sp.
GAAAGTAGATTTCAGTAATTTTACTATTGCGGTTCATGCAGCACTCAGTGCAGAGCATCCCCAAATTTATAACCACGTAAAGATCACCTACAAAATAAAACTTGCCGAAGAAGATAATAGCAAGATGATAAAAGCGGTAGGCCTTTCTACAGAAAAATATTGCGGTGTATTTGCCATGTTTAAAACCTTTGCAAAAATGGATACTGAAATTGATTATCTCTGATTTGAATCTTTGGCTTGTACTATATGAATCTTTGTTCCTGGACCTTGCTTATACTCCCGCCTTATCCGCAGCATTTGTAAAACTACTGCCAGCAGAATCAGCAATACACCAATATAAAAAGCAGGATTCAGTTTTTCATTCTCCTTGAAAAGAATAAAAGCCAGTATGATACCATAAACGGGCTCCAGGTTATAAGTAAGGCTTGCTGTAAAAGCAGATACTTTTTTAAGTGCATTCAACTGCAGATCAAAACTAAGTACTGTGCAAAGCCAGGCAAGTACCAACAGCCAAAGCCAGTCGCTGTTTGTTGGTATATAATATAGTGCAGGAAACTGCATTAAATAAAACGGAACTAAAATAGTTAAGGCAAGCAATCCACCACCAAGTTCGTACAAAGTAAGTATTTTTGGTGAATAGGTAATTAGCAAACGTTTATTGTAAACAGGAAATAATGCACTGCCAACTGCCGAAATTATTCCAAAAAGGATACCCAGCTTGTATTGCGGATGAAAATCAAAAATGATATAAATGCCTGTAATAGCTGTAAGCCCCAGTAATACTTCAATTAAAGAAATGCGTCTTTTTAAGATCAATGGTTCAAAAAAAGCTGTAAAAAACCCCGATGCACTAAAGCATACCAATGCAACCGATATGTTGGCATATTTAACACTGCCATAAAAAGTAACCCAATGAATTGCCACTATAACCCCTACCCCAAAAATCTTAAGCACATCTTTACCCGGTATCCTCACCAATTGCTTTTTAAAAAATAATATGATGCCCAATGTTACAACCGTAATTAAAAGCCTGTACCATACCAGTAAACCTTCGTTTAGTGTAATTAATTTACCCAGTATAGCTGTAATGCCTGCCAAAAAAACGGCTACATGAAGTTGGATGAGGGCTTTTTTCATGTTGCAAAGATACGGCCCCCTCTGAACTGCGTTCGTTCCATTATCATGGAATCCCCGAAGGGGGAAGAAGGCATGGGCGACACCCCCAAACGGATAAAAAAGCTATCTTTGTAATTATGGCAGTTAATAATTTACTTGACACCAGTACAGTAAGTCTTAGTGATATAATAGGCAATGGCAAAGTCTATAAAGTACCCTCATATCAAAGAGATTATTCATGGAAACAAGACCATTGGGAAGATTTATGGGCTGATATTTTAACTGTGCTTTATGGGGACAGTATTCATTATATGGGTTCCATTGTTTTGCAAAATAAGGGTGATAAACTTTACAGCGTAATAGATGGACAACAAAGGCTTTCAACTTTAACCTTAATAGTACTTGCTACAATTAAAACGCTGCAAACTTTAATAGATAAAAATATAGATAAGGAAAATAATCATGAACGGGTTTTACTACTTACAAAAAAGTTTTTAGGAGACAAAGACCCTGGTTCCTTAACCTATTCAGCAAAACTCGAATTAAATGAAAATAATAATAGTTTCTTTCAAACACATTTAATGGTTTTCAGACAGCCCTTAAATGAAAAGACATTAGGTGATTCTGATAAATTACTCTGGCAAGCATATAATTTTTTCTTAGGGAAAATAACTCTCTATTTTCAAAACAATGAAAATGGTGAAGATTTGGCCAATTTCTTAAACAAACAAGTTGCTGAGAAAATTATGTTCATTCAAATTGTTGTGGAGGATGAACTTAGTGCATATACTGTTTTTGAAACATTAAACTCAAGAGGCGTTAGTTTAACTGTTACAGATTTGCTAAAAAACTATTTATTTTCATTGTCAACAAAAGTAGATTTAGAACACGTTAAAGAAAAATGGAGAAAAATAGTTGATACTGTTGGCTTAGATAATTTTCCAACATTTCTTCGGCATTATTGGATTTCAAAAAATAAACTAATTCGACAGGAATATTTATTTAGAGCAATGAAAGATGTGGTAAAAACATCTCCGAAAGTTATTGAACTTTTAGATGAGTTAGAAAAAAACGCACAATTATATAATGCTTTATCAAATTCATCAGATCCATTTTGGATTGGTCAAAAAGATCAAAAGAAAAGAATAAAAGAAATTGAATTGTTTAAGGAAAAGCAGGCATTACCTCTTTTATTGGCTTCATATAACAATTTAACTCTTGAAGAATTTACAAAAGTTTTAAGAGTAGTCAGTGTAATTACATTTCGCTATACAATTATTGGAGGACTTCATACAAATTTGAAGGAGGATGTGTACAACAAAGCTGCAATTAAAATCAGCAATAAAGAATTAACTACAGCATCTACAATAGCCAAGGAGGTAAAATCACTTTATACTACAGACAAAGATTTCAAAAATGACTTTTCAACGACTACAATCAGTACCAAAAGAGGCAAAAAATTAGTTCGTTACATTTTGTTTGAGATTGAAAATCATTTAGCTCAAACTGATATAGATTATGAGGACAGTCCTGCTACTATTGAACACATATTGCCTGAAAATGCTGGAGCCGAATGGATAGAAAATTTCCCTGTTTCAATTCAAGAATCTCTTGTTTACAGACTTGGTAATTACACCTTGTTGGAGGACGATAAAAATAGAGAATGTGGCGCAAAAAATTTTGAAGCTAAAAAAGCTATTTATCATACCAGCCAATACGAAATGAGTAAGCAAATTGTTGCTGCAATCTGGACACCGAACACACTAGACAACAGGCAGACAAGGCTCTCAGACTATGCAAGTACTTCGTGGAGACTTCCATATTTCGACTGACCTATGTAGAAATTGTCCTGCTTACAACAAATATCAGCAGTGGTTCAGACTTGACATACAATATTCTGCTTCAGTTAATAATTTAAACAACATATTTTCAATTGGGCATTTGTACCGAACTGGACGAACAACAAATTTCCAGCCTTTGCTAATATTCAACCGATAAAAGTCATATTGCTGATGTGGAAGATTAAATGAATGGATATATTAAATGTACCGCTCCTTCTCCATTCAGGAGAAGGGGAAAGAGGATGCAGCAAAAAAATCCACAAACGGCCAACTACTAACCACAAACTAATTTATATTTGCCAACTTATAACCAAATTACATTTATGAGCTTTAAACGCCTCAACAACATTACGGGATGGATCGTGTGCATTATTGCATGTGCCGTGTACATTATGACAATGGAAGCCACTGGCAGTCTCTGGGATTGCGGTGAGTTCTTATCCAGCGCCTATAAGCTCCAGATTCCGCATCCGCCCGGAGCACCTTTATTTGTACTGATTGCCCGCCTGTTTATGGTACCGTTTGATGCACAACATGCAGCAACCGGTGGCAACCTGATGAGTGCCCTGGCCAGTGGATTTACCATCTTGTTTTTATTCTGGAGCATTACGCATTTTGCCCGTAAATTAGTTACAAAAGACGGCAGCGAATTTACAAACGAAAAAATTTATGGCGTAATGGCTGCCGGTATTGTTGGCGCACTGGCTTATACATTTTCTGATTCTTTCTGGTACAGTGCAGTTGAAGGCGAAGTTTATGCGTTATCATCATTTTTTACAGCATTGGTTTTTTGGGCCATTTTAAAGTGGGAGCAGAATGTGGATGTGGA
>JBKJLT010000571.1:0-4029 GCA_046596765.1 Ferruginibacter sp.
AAACTTTTACTGGATGATTTAAAATTAAAGACAACATTTCATTTCTCTGATTCTTTATACAATAAAATAATAAAACTTGCAGGTGAATAATACAATAGTAATTACAGGCGCAGCAGGCTTCATAGGATCCTGTATGGTTAGTTATTTAAACCAACAGGGTTTTGAAAACCTAATTTTGGTTGATGAATTTAATGAACCGGAAAAGGAATTAAATCTGCACCAAAAAAAATATATTGCCAAAGTAGAGCGTGAAGATTTTTTTAACTGGGTACAAAAAGAAAAGCCAGAAGTTGGTTTTGTTTTTCATCTGGGTGCCAGAACCGATACCACCGAGTTTGATTATTCAATTCATCAGCATTTAAATGTTGAGTACTCACAAAAAATATGGAATTACTGCACCATCAATAATATCCCATTAGTTTATGCATCCTCTGCAGCTACTTATGGCGAAGGTGAATTGGGATATAATGACGACCACGAAATTATAGAACAACTGCAACCGCTGAATCCTTACGGTATCTCAAAAAATGAATTTGATAAATGGGTGCTGCACCAGGAAGACCATCCACCTTTTTGGGCAGGACTTAAATTTTTTAATGTTTACGGGCCAAACGAATACCATAAAGCCAGAATGGCCAGTGTAATTTTTCATTCTTTTAACCAGATAAAAGATAACGGAAAAGTAAAACTCTTTAAATCGCATAAAGCGGGATATGAAGATGGTGAGCAGCTTCGTGACTTTATTTATGTTAAAGATGTGATTGAAGTATGTTATTGGTTAATGTCCGCCCGTGCCGGTACGGACGGGGAAAATCAACCGGCTTCTGCAATTTACAATTTGGGTACCGGTGTTGCCCGGTCATTTAATAAACTGGTAAACTCAACCTTTAACGGACTGGATATGCAGGCTGATATAGAATACATTGATATGCCTGAAGACATCCGTGATAAATATCAATATTTTACCGAAGCAAGTATGGATAAATTAAAAGCTGCAGGTTATACCAAAGAGTTTTATTCACTGGAGAAAGGCGTTGATGATTATGTGCGGAATTATCTGAGTGAAAATAAAATGTATTAAATTTACATAAACGCTTTATTATGACAGTTGTTATTGATGGTAAAACAAGTAAAAACGATTTGAAAAAAGCACTTAAAAAGATTAAGCCAAAATTTAAAAAATTTAACGCTTCCCTTTTTTTGGGGAAAGTTAGTTTCAAGGGTGATCCGCTAAAAATTCAGAAAGAATTAAGAGATGAATAGCGATAATGTTTTTCTCATTGATTCTAATATTGCCATGTATCTTTTAAATGGAGATACCAAAGCTTTTGACTTGCTGAATGATGCCGCTACAGCAATAAGTTTTGTTTCAGAAATTGAATTATTAGGATGGCCAAATATTACCGAAGTAGAAAAAAAGGTAATTGAAAAATTCATTGAATCCTGCTATTATTTTGATTATTCGCAGGCAATCAAAAAAAGAGCAATTGAACTTAGGATAAAATACAAACTTAAACTGGGAGATTCTTTTATTATCGCTACAGCAATCGAATATGATTTGACTTTAGTGTCTGCTGATAAGCAGTTTTCGAGGGTTAAAGAACTTCAATACCTCAACTATACCCCAAAAATTACCAACCAATAGTCATGAATAATAAAATTGCGATCATAGGTGGCGGAAACTTAGGCTCCGCCATCGCAGAAGGATTATTAAAAAGCAAATTCTGCAAGGCGGCTGATATCCATATCACCAAAAGAAACACAGGCACTTTAAAAAACCTGGAAGCCAAAGGAATAAAAACCGGATCGAATAATGCTGCTGCAGTAAAACAAAGTGAACTGGTAATTCTCGCTGTTAAACCCTACCAGGTTTCGGAGGTGCTGAACAGTTTTAAAAAAGATTTAACTGCGAATCATATTTTAGTTTCAGTTGTTACGGGAGTACTCATAAAAGATATAGAAGAGATCATCAAAAAGAAATTACCGGTCTTTCGTGCCATGCCCAACACTGCCATTGCCATACAGCAAAGTATGACCTGCATTTGCGTTACCAACGCAACAGAAAAGCAAACAACTTATGTGAAGGATTTATTTTCAGTTTTAGGCAAAGTAGTTGTCATCAACGAAAATTTAATGGATGCGGCAACCGTATTGGGTGCCTGTGGTACTGCCTACGCCATGCGTTACATACGTGCAAACATACAAGGCGGTATCGAAATTGGTTTTGATGCCGTTACAGCCAATTTAATTGCAGCCCAAACTGTAAAAGGTGCTGCACAGCTTTTATTAGAAAAAGGCACACACCCCGAGCAGGAAATTGATAAAGTAACCACACCCAAAGGCTGCACCATTGCCGGGTTGAATGAAATGGAACACCAGGGTTTTAGTTCATCTTTAATAAAGGGAATTGCTACAAGTTATAATAAGATTGTAAAAGGTTAATAAAATGTTCCTTCTTTGATATTTAACTGGTATGGAACTAATTCTTCCATAATTGCGTCATCCGATAAAATAGTTAATAAATCCAACGCTACACTTGGTCCGGCCAGGAAGGCTGCATCTATTGCAGTAGTGGAGATCACTTCTGCTAAAGTATATAGTTTCCTTATAGATCTTGGACCCGCAAATTCAAAAGTATTTTGAACCCTAAACATTTTATAAAAATCATCATTAATGTGTTTGAAGATATCTGTTCCATCAGAATATCCCCATGCTGCATTTGTTTTGGAAGTATCTAAATGGCTACATAAAATATAAGTTTCATTTTTATGCTGTTTTATTTCAAAATCTTCTGTAAAAGGTTTATTGTTTAAAAAATCTTCGTACTTCAGATATATCCCTTTCTGAGGAGTAGTTGTCTTTAATATCGGGTAATTTATTTGATTGTATAGCGTATCAAACAATTGGGCTTGAGGAAAACTGTATGATGATAACGGTGAATTCAACAGTAAAACATTACAGTTTGATAAGGCGAGTGTTAATGATTTTTTTACCAGGTCATCTGCCACAAGCCCTATCCATTTTTTTATACGAAAAAGGGTATCTACATTACCAAGATACCCTACCTGCTCATCTTTAACCAAATAGTATTCCGCCTTCAGGTAGCAGAAACTTAAAAAGTCTTTAACGGGTGTGCCAGGTAATCCAAATTTCTTTTTTTCAATTTTGCCAATTATTTGAGAAATCCAAAAATTTCGTATAACAATTAAGAGCTGACCTTTACCTGATGCAGGATGTTTAAATTGTGCATTCATATATGCACTGTTTTTTTTGGGAAATACTAAATTATAAAAAGCGTTGTCATTACCTGTTCTAATAAACCCAAATTTGCCGGTATCACCTCTTGCATCTATAAATTTTACGCCGCCATCAAAATTGATCTTGATACTATCAAACCAATTTTTCTTTATTGCAATTTCATACAATTTAAACTTCTCAGAATTTAATTTATCTTTTTTAAGTTTTTCACGTACCTGTCCGGTTGAGTAAAAATATGCTGTGAGCAAAACCAATAAAATAAGTCGATACTTCATAATCTATTTTATTTAAAAAATTAAGCCAGACAAATTATCAATACACTTCCCCGGTCTCCATATCAATTTGGTAATATTTAAGATCCAGTTTATACACTGTCTTTTTAGGCCCGGTATTCATTGCATAATTTAACCCCGATGACATCATAGCAATATGTTTGCTTTTTTGTACCACTCCTTTAATGCCAAAAAAGTAAAATGTATTTTCCCTTCTCATCAACTTTGAATATTTGTCGCCGGAATTAATAAATATATCCTTCCCATCACAAAATCCCCAGACATCCCTTGTCGGATATTCAGAATCGCCTTCTTTGATATACAATATATCCCCAATCGACCCCTTCCTTAATTCGTAACTGCTTATTGACGGTGCTTTTACCAATCTGCAAAAAGGGGTGTATAAAATTTTTGAAGAATTTAAATTAAACGCACCGTCAATAAGCAGTTACGAATTAAGGAAGGGGTCGATTGGGGATATATTGTATATCAAAGAAGG
>JBKJLT010000011.1:0-7047 GCA_046596765.1 Ferruginibacter sp.
GATCTTGTTATCGGCAGCCAATGAGTTTGCGGTTGCTACACCCATCGCAACAACATCGCCTGATTATATTATTCAGTTGAACGAAATAAAAAGTTTTCAGGGTAATATTACAGACGATGAAAAAAAATTAGTTAATTACTGGGGAGCAGGTGCTGTATTGCGCTGGAATGAAATTATGAGGGAGCTCGTTGCAGTACATAATTTACCTCCTTATCAAAATCCGGATGGCTCTTATCCAATCCCAAGTGCCAATAATCCTTTGGCTTACCCAACTTTTCCATTTTCAAATCCGCCTTATGCCTGCAGGGCTTATGCTTATTTAAGCACAGCGCAGTATGATGCATGTATCAGTGCCTATTTTTATAAGCAACAGTATAACCGTGCTGCACCATTTACAGTAGATGCTAACATCCAGACTTTATTACCAAAGTCAACGTTGCCATCTTACCCGAGTGAAGATGCAACCGTTATGGGAGCAAGTGTTGAAATACTGAAATTGCTTTTCCCCGGCGACCAGGATTATATTAACCAGCGTGCCGAAGAACATAAAAGAGCCAGGTTAATTGCAGGGGCAAATGTAAGGAGTGATTTGGATGCCGGAGAAGCATTAGGAAAAGCAATTGCCACTAAATTTATTGCACGTGCAAGGGGCGACAGGGCAGGTGCTGCTGTTGGTAATCCTACCATCTGGGGTAAATTAATATCAGATTGTATTGCCCGTGGTGAAACACCCTGGGTTAGCCAGGAAACACCGGCACGTCCGCCGATGTTGCCTGTATTTGGTGCCGTAAAAGCATTTTTATTCGATTCGTTAACGTTGGTAACCAGCATCAGGCCACCTGCACCACCATCTACCGGTTCTCAAAAATTTAAAGACGAAACGGAAGAGGTGTACCAGATAACAAAAAATCTTACAAGAGAACAATTACGAATTGCAAATTTTTGGGCTGATGGTGTAAGAACGTACACGCCGCCGGGGCATTGGAATTATATTGCTGCCAATGATTTTGCGCAGCAAAATTTCAGCGAAGCAAGATGGGCCCGTAATATGGCTTTGCTAAATATGTCGCTTATGGATGCCGGTGTTGTTTGCTGGGATGTGAAAAATCTTTATTACAATCCACGGCCGATGCAGGTAGACCCCCGGATAAAAACCGGTATCGGCCTGCCTAATTTTCCTTCTTATATTTCGGGCCACAGTACATTTAGTGGTGCAGCATCAACCGTGCTGGGTTATATAATACCCGCCAGGGCACAGGCTTATATCGCTATGGCGCAAGAAGCTTCGCTATCACGTATGTATGGTGGCATACATTTTCGCAGCGATTGTGAAGTGGGTATAACCACGGGTAATAAAGTAGGCGCTTATGCAATTTCAAGAGGGCGTATTGATGGTGCTGAATAGTTTTATTTTTTTATGCTATCCAAACGGTACCATATTTAAATTGTATTGTTGATACATGGTAAGCAATAAAATTTTTAAGAACAAACGTTTGTAATACATCCTTAGCATAAAGAGTCGCCAGAATATGGGGGCTCTTTTTAGCATTTAAAGTATCTTCCTTTAAACATTCCGCTATATGAATAAAACTGCTATTAAGCAACATACGCACTAATAGTTTATAATGATTAAGAAAACGTTATTTTAGCTTTAGCTACAACAAACCAAAGCTAAAATTATGCAGCAAAGTACACTTAAAGAACTGGCTGAGATACTGGGCATGAGTATTTCAACGGTTTCCAGAGCTCTTAAAGACCATCCGGATATTTCGAAAGTCACTAAAATAAAAGTGAAGGAACTGGCTGTGATGATGGAGTATGAACCCAATAATTATGCTGTACAATTGCGGACGAGGCAAAGCAATGTTTTGGGAATTCTGATACCTACTATTGATAATCATTTTTATGATTCATTTATTTCGGCAGTTGAAGAAGAGGCAAGGGTGCATAGTTACTCGGTTTTGATCATGCAGTCGAAAGATGACCTGGTTATTGAAAATGCAAATATTAACCTGTTCAGGAAAAACATGGTTAGCGGAATCTTTGCTTCTGTCTCAATTCAAACGGAAGACCTGGCTAATTATGAAAGGATGCTGTCGCAAAAAATTCCGGTCGTTTTTTTCGACCGGGTGGTTGAGCTGAAAGGTTGCACAAGGGTTTGCCTTGCAGATGAGCATGCAGCACAGATAGCTGCTGAAGCCATCATAGCTAAAAAGAAAAAGAAAGTGTTGGCACTTTTTGGGCACCCGCATTTGAGTATTACACAAAAACGTGTCCGGTCTTTAAAAAATACATTTGAAACCCAGGCACCGCAAACTGTACTTACAATCGCATATCCGGAAGGTATTGCAGAATCGAAACGGTTAGCTTTACTGGCATTAAGACAAGGTAAAAGACCTGATACAATTTTTTGCATGGGCGATATGATACTGATAGGTGTGATGTATGCAGTGCATGAGTTAGGGTTGAGGGTACCGGAGGATATTTCGATAATCGGGATCAGTAACGGGTTTATACCAACACTTTATAATCCCAAAATAACGTACGTGGAAACCAGTGGGTATAAACTCGGAAAACTTGCCTTTGTGCAGATGCTGGCAGCATTAAAAAAGGAAGAAATACAGGATGAAGTGATATTGGAATCGGTACTGGTAGAGGGAGGATCGCTATAAAAAAATTAATAGGCTAAACTTATAAAAACGATAATCAGCTATATGCAAAATGTAAAATTAAAAATATCGTTGTTCCTTAATTATTTTGTTTTCGCCATACTTTTAAATAGTGTGGGAACGGTGATATTACAGGTGCAGGGCAATTTTGATATCAGTAAAGGCTCTGCAAGTATATTAGAAGCTTTTAAAGATTTCAGCATTGCGGGCACTTCATTTATAGTAGCATCATTTGTTGTACGCATCGGTTATAAAAATGCCATGTTGATTGCATTGGCTGTTGTTACAGCTATGTGTGTTATTATGCCCAATGTGCCCAGTTTTGTTATGACTAAATTATTATTTGCTTCGGTAGGTTTTGGTTTTGCGTTGGTAAAAGTTTCGGTATTTGCAACCTTGGGGTTGGTTACAAAAAACGATAAGGAACATCTGAGCCTGATGAATTTTTTGGAATCTTTTTTTATGGTGGGCATCTTAGTTGGTTATTTTCTTTTTGCTTATTTTGTAGATAATGATAACCCCAAATCCCAATCCTGGCTTAAGGTTTATTATTTGCTTGCGGCAATCGCAGGGGCAGCTTTTCTTTTATTACTCACAACAAAAATTGATGAATCATCTGTAAAAAAGGCCGAACAGGAAGAGGCAAAAAATATGGCAGACGAGTTTATGGGTATGATAAAACTGGTAGCTAAGCCGCTTGTACTTGTCTTTATTTTCAGCGCATTCTTTTATGTGTTGATTGAGCAAAGCATTATGAGCTGGCTCCCTACTTTTAATAAAGATGAATTACATCTTTCTACAAGTCTGGCCATTCAGATGGCGAGTATTTTATCTGCATCTTTTGCTTTAGGCAGATTTTTGGCAGGCATCGTATTTAAAAAAATGGACTGGCTTTATGTGTTGCTCGGATGCCTGGTTGTTGCAGCTGCCATCGTTTTAATTACAGTGCCGCTTACCAAGGGTTTAGCGGTTGGCGATATAAGCAGTATTGCTGATGTTCCTTTTGTAGCTTTTGCTTTTCCTTTCATCGGCCTTTTTTTAGCACCCATTTACCCGGCCATCAATTCAGTAATATTAAGCCAGTTGCCCAAACACAAACATGCTCCCATGACCGGTCTTATTGTAGTTTTCTCAGCCCTGGGCGGTACTACTGGCTCCATAATCACGGGGCATATTTTTGGTGCTTATGGCGGACAAACAGCTTTTTATTTTTCGCTGATACCCATTTTAATTATGGCGGTGCTGTTGTTTTTCTTTAAAAGATTACAGGTAAAATCGGACAATGCAAACAATACTTTAAATATAAAAGGGGGTGGTCATTAATCATTATGCAGCATGATAAGTTTTTTCAGGAAAATCATCTGTTACACGATGTTCAGATGCAGGAAATTTTTCCTGATGGAAAAACTTTCGTTGATTGTATACCCAGATTTTCTGAGGCTGAAATTATAACGAAATATGAAAAGCTGAAAAATGAATCTGGATTTGATCTCCATAAATTTGTGCAGGATAATTATGACTTACCTGCAAAGACCGAAATAAATTATTCCAGCAATCTACAAAATACGGTTGCTGAAAATATAGAAAACTTATGGGAAACCCTAACCCGTAAACCAGAGGCAGCGAAAGGATCGCTGATCGAATTGCCATTTTCTTACATTGTGCCTGGGGGCAGGTTTGGAGAAATTTATTATTGGGATAGTTATTTTACCATGCTGGGCTTACAGGTATCGGGACGGTATGATATGATAGAAAATATGGTAAAAAACTTTTCGTACCTCATTAACCGGTTTGGATATATACCAAATGGCAACCGCAATTATTTTTTGGGAAGATCGCAACCTCCGTTTTTTTCATTAATGGTTACATTGCTTGAAGAAATTAAAGGTACTCGTATCAGCACAACATACCTGCCACATATGGAAAAGGAATATAAATTCTGGATGAAGGGAGCAGGCGATTTGAATGCGGCAAACAATAAAATAAATCATTCAGTTTTGTTGCCAGATGGAGAAATACTGAACCGGTATTGTGATGAATACGAAACACCCCGACCCGAATCGTACCGGGAAGATCTAGAACTGGCGACCATTTCAAAAAGAGGACCTGCAGAAATGTACAGGCATTTAAGAGCAGGTGCAGAATCGGGGTGGGATTATAGCAGCCGCTGGTTTAAGGTTAATAATGATTTTGCAAGTATCAATACAACGGATATTGTTCCGGTTGATCTTAACTGTCTGCTTTTATTTCTTGAAGAAAAAATAGCAGCAGCTTATTTGCATAAGGGTAACAAAACATCAAGCAAACTATTTTTAGAAATTGCTGAAAAGCGTAAGCAGGCAATACAAAAATATTGCTGGAACGAAACCGAAGGCTTTTATTTTGATTTTGACAGAAGCACCGGAAAACAAAAAAATGTTTTTTCTTTGGCCGCTGCTTACCCGTTGTTTTTTAAACTGGCATCAAAAGAGCAGGCTGAAAAAATTGCAGCGTTGATAGAATTGCATTTTTTGCATGAAGGCGGTTTAACAAGCACACTGCAAACCAGCGGACAGCAATGGGATGCTCCCAATGGTTGGGCACCTTTGCACTGGATAACCATTATTGGATTAGAAAATTATGGATTTACCAACCTGGCAGAAACCATTGCAAAGCGCTGGATAAAATTATGCAGCAATGTTTTTAGCCGCACCGGAAAACTAATGGAAAAATACAATGTGGTTAACACGCAACTGGAAGCCGGTGGCGGTGAATATCCCGGCCAGGATGGCTTTGGCTGGACAAACGGTGTGCTGCTGGCACTGATTAAAAAATACGGAGTTGCATAAATCTAACGTGGTTCCAATATTAAAAACTGGTAGGGCTGCAGCAACAGTTGCTCATGATCGTAACCAACCGGAAAAAGCTTTTTACTCCAATGATCAAAAAGAGCAGCAGGCTTCATATTATTCTGCTTAAAGGTATACCAACTGATACTGGTTTGTTCATTACAGAAATTGAAAATGCAGTAAACCCGTTCATCACCCCAGGCTCTTAAAAAACCCGCCACATGATTATTTTCAGTATTTATCCAGGAGAGGTTTTTCTTATCAGCCACTACGGGTATTTTACTGCGTATGCCGATGAGCTTTTTTGTTAAAGTAAAAATCCTGTTTTCAGTGGTGCCATATACAGCGGCTTTATTGTTTTTATCCCAGTCTATTAATGGCCGGTGCATCCAGCGGTTGTCGTAATCTTTTGTGCTATCCTGCAGATAACTGTAATCATTGGTGTAACCCTGTTCATCGCCATAAAAAACCATAGGTATTCCACCAATAAAAAAACTTTGCGCCTGCATCAGTATTATTTTTTTTATGGCCAGTTCCAGTGCATCATCATTATTGTTTTCAATTGCATATTCAAGTCCGCATAAAGAAGCCAACGATCCACTTATTCTTGCATCGCCATTTTTATCATTTACCGAAAATAACGCACCCATTGCTGCGGAGCCCTCATAGTTTCCGGAGTAATAATCTTTTATGAATTTCCGGTGTTCGTATGGATTGTAGCCAGAGTCGGTGATCATCTTATCATCATACCCAAGCCCGATATCATCGTGGCAACGTGTATAAGTTATCCAGGATGTTCCAAAAGGTTTATCATACAGGGCAGCCTGTGCTGTCAACATGATACGTGTATCACCCGTGGCAAGGGCATCCCATTGCAATGCCATCTGTGTTGCATTGTAGGCCAGATCGCATTCTCTGGCAACAAAATTTCCGGTTCCAAAATATTTCATGATCTCGGCCGGGGCAACAATGGCCTCAGCAAGCAACGCCATGCCGGGTGTGGCAACCAGCACACATTGCTTTATCAATTGCAGCAGGCAATGCGCTTCATCCAGGTTCTGACTTACGGTTCCTTTTTCTTTCCAGATGAATGCCGGTGCATCAATCCGTAAAATATCTACACCCAGGTTGGCATAAAAAAAGATGGTGGCCAGCATTTCATTAAAAACAGCCGGGTTACGAAAATTAAGATCCCACTGGTAATTATGAAAAACGGTCATCACCCATTTATCCAGTTCAGGCACGTAGGTAAAACTGCCTGGTGAACTTTCCGGAAAAACTTCTGGCATTGTATTGTCCAGTTCGTCGGGTGTATCCCGGTTATCAAAAAAGTAAAAATAATCCTGGTATTTTTTTTCTCCGTTCTTTGCCTTTACAGCCCATTCGTGCTGTTTCGATGTGTGGTTTAAAACAATATCCTGCATCAGGTACATGCACTGCTGCTGCATTTGCTGTTGCAGTGCTGCCAGGTCCTCATTGTTACCGAAGCGTTCATCTACTTTTCTGAAATTGGATACGGCATAGCCACCATCGCTTTCATTGGCAGGGCT
>JBKJLT010000104.1:0-2906 GCA_046596765.1 Ferruginibacter sp.
AAAAAGCATCCTTATTCATCCTACGCTGAAATTATAAATGAACATAATTACTTTGTGGAAACACAAAACGTTATTAATTTCTTTGGTAGCAAGGAAAATTTTATTAAAATACACAAAAATCAAGCTGACTATTACTATAAAAATAACTGGCCATCATCTAAATTGGAATAACTACGGTGAGTCACCCCCTTCAAGGGTGGCTCACCGCTAATAAACTACATTAACACCCGGTTGGCCATGCAAACGTATTGGCATTACCAGTGACTCAGATCCAGCGTGGGCAATGGGAGTTAGCTGTATTGAGGCGCATTAAATTTTACAAATTAAAATCTGCCCATACTGCCGCATGGTCCGATGCTGCATTGGATGCTGCTGTTACGGTATCAAATCTTTTTTCGGTACCATTGCTCAGGTTATCCAGTTCAAACATGCCCCTTCTTTCCACTCCGGCATCTTTAAACTGATCTTTTAATGGTTTACTAACCAGTATATAATCTATCTGTATTTTTTTCTTAAAAAAATAAGTGTATGTCTTTTCAATGTCGTTGCCAAATTTCAATTGCAGCACATCAAAAAGGTTGGGCACTGCCAGTAACTCTTTTAGCGGTTTCGAATCGGGCGTATCATTAAAATCGCCCAGCACAACCACCATATCTGTTTTTAGATCGTACCTGTTCTTTAAAATATCTTTTACCGCATTTGCCTGCAATTTCCGCCGGGCATCGGATGTGGCCTGCGAAGCGCTGAAACCCTTACTTTTAAAATGGTTGCATAAAATAAACAGCGATTTGCCGGGTGCGGTTTCAAGTTCCACCTCCAGGCAATCCCTGCTGAAAATGAAGGATTTGCTTTTGGGTTTTTCTTTGGCAAAAATATTAGTGCGTAAATTTTTAATGGGGAAACGTGAAAGCAAGCCCACATCAATACCACGGGGATCGTTTCCATCAATTAAAATATTATAGGCAAATTTTTGGGTACCCAGCATGTCGCTGCTAAAACTGTTGATGGTATCACGGTTTTCGACCTCAACCAGGCATTGCACATCGGCCTTTAATGCGTTTAGCACCCTTGCGGTATTCAGCCTGGTGGTATCAGAAAATTTTGCCCGTTTAAACTTAATGGTGCCATCCCAATCATCAACACCATTTGCTGCAACGCCCTTAATGGCCGACAAACTCCGTTTGAAAAGCTTCCCTCTCTCTTCCGAAATCTCTATGTACTCTTTTAACTCGTTATACAGCAACATGATTTTCGGTTTATTATATACCGTTTTGTCAAGCTCGGCCTGCAGGTCGCCGATTTTTTTTAAAATCTTATCTCCTTCTGTACTGTCTTTAAAGTTTAAAACTTTAGCCCTGGTAAACAGGTTTTGGGTGTTAAAGGTTGCTATACGCATTGTGTGGCTTTTTTTAATTGAGCTTAAAAATACTCATCAGCATTTAAAAACGCAATACCCTTTATAGGTAACTGCATTCATAAGTATCTTTACAAAATGAACCCAACCCTCATTTACTGTTACGATGCTTACTGCGGATGGTGTTATGGTTTTAGCCCGGTAATAAAACAAATTGCAGCCGATTATAAAGATAAACTGGACATTGAGGTATTAAGCGGCGGGATGATGGTTGGCGAAGAAGTAATGCCCATTGAAAAAATTGGCCCTTATATTCAAACTGCGTACAAAAGAGTTGAAGAACTGAGCGGCATTAAATTTGGCGAAGATTTTTTATGGCATATCAATAATCCAGATAAAAGCGATTGGGTGATGAACTCCGAAAAGCCAGCTATTGCCCTGTGCATTATAAAAGAATATTATCCTGAAAGGCAACTGGAGTTTGCAACCGACCTGCAATATGCTTTAAATTACGAAGGAAGGGATTTGGATGATGACGAAGCTTATCGCCACCTGCTGGATAAATACAATATTCAGGCTGAGGCATTTTACAGCAAGCTGAATAATGCCGAATACAAAGAAATGGCTTACTATGAATTTGCACTGATGAAACAGTTGCAGGTAAATGGTTATCCCACCGTTTTTATACAAACCGGCGAAACAAAATTTGTAATGGTTGCCAGAGGGTACACAGGCTATGATGAACTTAAGCAAAGAATAGAAAATGTGCTGAAAACTGATGAAAAATAACCCTTAATTCATTTTGTTTAATGGTTAAAGTTTGTATCTTGGTTTTCCAAAAACAAACTATATGAAAAAAATTATTCTAACAGCTTGTTCAGCAATGATTTTGCTGGCAGCCTGTGACAGCAGCAACACAAAAGAAAACAAATCTGATTCTGCATCAACTACAGTTTCTTCGTCCGACGTAAAAAAAGATGAGGCCTGGGTTCCGGTTGATTCAGCCACTATGATGAAGGCGATGATGGACTATGGCTCCCTGGGTAAAATGCATGAAATGATGGCTAGCTGGAATGGTACCTGGAACGGAGAAACAACCATGTGGGAATATGATGGCGCTGCTCCAAAAAAATCCGCCGGCACATCAGTAAATACGATGATACTGGGCAACCGCTATCAAAGCAGTAAGTTTAGCGGCAATATGATGGGAATGCCTTTTGAGGGTATTAGCACCCTGGGCTATGACAATGCTTCCAAACAATTTGTAAACACTTGGGTTGATAGCTGGAGTACAGGCATCATGACCATGACCGGCCAGTGGAATGAATCTACAAAAACCATTACCTTAAGCGGTACCATGCCGGATATATGCAGGCCGGGCAAAGAGTGTAGCTTTAAGCAGGTTATGTCTATAGTGGATGATAATACACAAATGATGGAAATGCATGGCCCCGATCCAAAAACAGGAAAAGAATTTAAGATGATGGAAATAAAATCCACCAGAAAGAAATAAAAAATTAATTGTAAAAGATAAACCCCCGGCTCTCCGGGG
>JBKJLT010000126.1:0-7628 GCA_046596765.1 Ferruginibacter sp.
TATCAGCATAGAAAATTTAAAAGTTCATTTTTGTGAACATGGAAACGGATACCTGATGAAAGAGCGTAAGTTTTTAATGCAGGGTAGTAAAGTTCCCTTAATTAAAAAACAGGTTGACGTAGAATAATTTTTCTCCCTCAATAAATAACTCTTGATTTTTTATTTTCTTGCTTCGCAACTCATCATTTGCCACCGAAGCACAGAAACACGGAAAAATACACATTTAATTCAGCGCCTTCCGTGTCTCTGTGGCAAACCTCTTTTGCCAAAGGCAAAACCCTTCGTAGGGGAAGTTGCTTTGCAACTCATCATTTGCCACCGAAGCAGAGAAGCACGGAAAAATACATGTTCAATTCAGTGCCTTCCGTGCCTCTGTGGCAAACCTTTTTTTGCCGAAGGCAAAATCCTTTGTGGCAAAATTTCTTATCAGCGAAGCTGATAAAATAAACCTTCATCCCATTTTGTTCCTGCTTACTGTTCGGCACAGCAATTTTCTTTTTATCTTAACAGCATGAACCGGAAAAAATTCATTCAGCAAACCTCGCTTGCTTCTGCTGCGCTTTTAATGAGTAAGCATTCATTTGCAAATTCGCAAACCAATTTTCCTTTGGTAAGAATACCGGAAAGCCAGCGTAAATTTAAGAGTCCGGCGTTAGAAAAATTAATTGCTGAGATTAAAAAGAACATCGGCAACAAAGAAATTGCCTGGTTGTTTGAAAACTGTTTCCCCAATACATTAGATACCACAGTTGATTTCGAGATCATCAACGGCAAGCCCGATACTTTTGTTATTACCGGAGATATTGATGCGATGTGGCTGCGGGATTCATCGGCTCAGGTTTGGCCTTACCTGCCCTTGATGAAAGAAGATAAAAATTTAAAGGAGCTTATAAAAGGCGTTATCAACCGCCAGGTAAAATGTATTTTAAAAGACCCGTACGCCAACGCTTTTTATAAAGATGAAACAAAAATAAGCGAATGGAAAGATGACAAGACAGAAATGAAACCCGGCATTCATGAACGCAAATGGGAAATTGATAGTTTGTGTTATCCAATAAGATTGTCTTATGGCTATTGGAAAGAAACAGGCGATATTTCTGTGTTTGATAAAGACTGGAAAGAAGCCATGAAGCTAATTGTAAAGACTTTTAAAGAACAGCAGCGTTTAGAAAATAATGGTCCATATAAATTTGAACGAACAACCAGTTGGGCCACAGATGGTGTTCCATTGGGAGGATATGGTTATCCAACAAAAAAAATAGGGTTAATACATTCTATGTTCAGGCCAAGTGATGATGCGACGGTTTATCCATTTAATATTCCGGGAAATATTTTTGCTGTAATTACACTCTCTTATTTATTTAATGAGATGGGTACAAAGGTTGATCTCCCCACTTCATTAAAGAAAGATGCTCTTGAGCTTGCAAATACAGTTTTAGGTGCAGTGATAGAATATGGCAAAATTCAAACTGAAAAATTCGGAATTATTTCGGCATACGAGATAAATGGTTTTGGGAGTTATAATTTAATGGACGATGCAAATATTCCATCGCTGTTATCACTTGCTTACCTGGCTACTGAAGAAGATGAAGTAAACAAGGTTGTGCAGAATACGAGGCAGTTTGTACTCTCTGAATCAAACCCTTTCTTCTTCAAAGGCAAAGCAGCCGAAGGTATTGGCGGTCCACATGTGGGCATGGACTATATCTGGCCTCTAAGTATTATTATGAGAGGTTTGACTAGTACTGATGATGCAGAAATAAAAAAGTGTTTAACTATGTTGCAGCAAACCCATTCCGGGACCGGTTTTATGCACGAGTCTTTTCATAAAGATGATGCTACAAAATTTACCCGTAAATGGTTTGCCTGGGCCAATACCTTGTTTGGCGAATTTGTATGGAAGGTTTATAAAGAACGTCCGCATTTATTAAGCTGATGTTCAATTTGCCGTTTAACAAAAATTTACACATCTCCCTAAACGGGGATTTTTGTTTTGTAAGAAAAGATACTATCTTAACGCTTCGTTCCTACTGACTGCAATAGCCTTTACATCCAATTCTTTATTTATTTTTTACTTTTTAATTATTTAAACTAACTAATTATGATGAAATTAATGCAGAAACAATTGTTTGTACTACTGCTGGCACTGCCATTACTTTTTGCGGCATGTGGTACCAAACCAGAAGAAAAAGCACCTAAAATTGCTGTTGAAGAATTTTTTAAGAATCCTGAAAAATTCAGTTGGCGCATTTCTCCCGATGGGGAATATGCTTCTTACCTGAGTCCTCACAACGGGCATACCAATGTTTTTGTGCAAAAAATATCCGACAGCGTTGGCGTACCAGTAACCAATGATACGGTGCGTAATATTTACCGGTATCAATGGAAAGGCAGCCGTATTGTTTACCTGCAGGACATTGGTGGTGATGAAAATTTTCAGATGTTTTCGGTAGCTGCTGATGGAAAAGATTTAAAAGCATTAACGCCTTTTCCTAAAGTAAGAACCGAAATTTTTGATGACTGGCGTGAAATTGCCGGCAAAGAAAAAGAAATGATGATTGGCTTAAATAAAAGAGATGCAAAGTATTTTGATCCGTACAGCATCAATATTGAAACCGGGGAATTAAAAGTTTTGTATGAAAATGATAAAAATTACGACAGTTGGTTTACCGACCATACCGGCAGCATCAGAATTGCTTCAAAAACCGATGGCGTAAATACAACCTATTACCAGCGTGCAACTGAAGCAGCTCCATTCGATTCATTTCTTACAACCACTTATAAAGATCAGTTCGCAATCCAGTTCTTCACTTTTGATAATAAAAACATTTATGTATCTACTAATATCGGCAGGGATAAAACGGCCATTGTAGAATACGATCTGGCTGCAAAAAAAGAAGTAAAAGAAATTTACAGCAATCCTGAGTATGATGTTGATGGGTTGAGTTATTCTAAAAAACGTAAAGTTGTAACCATGGTAAATTTTACATCGTGGAAAAGAGAACAACATTTTTTAGATAAAGAGACAGAGGCTGATTATCAAAAAATGAAAGATAAATTTAAAGGTTACGAAATCGGTATATATGGTAATAACAATGCCGAAGACAAATTTGTAGTATGGACCGGTAATGATAAACTGGCTGCCAAATATTATTTCTTCGATAAAAAAACTGGCGATACCAAATTCCTGGCAGATGCTTTTCCCTGGATGAAAGAAGAAAATATGGCAACCATGAAACCTGTTGAATACAAATCAAGAGATGGCTTGACCATTCATGGCTATCTTACTTTGCCTAAAGGATACGAGGCTAAAAATTTGCCAGTGGTTATTAATCCGCATGGCGGCCCGTGGGCAAGGGATGACTGGGGCTTTAATAACGAAGCCCAAATGTTTGCCAACCGTGGCTATGCAGTTTTGCAAATGAATTTCAGAGGCTCAACCGGTTACGGAAAAGAGTTTTGGTTAAAAAGCCAGAAACAATGGGGCAAAACCATGCAGGATGATATTACCGATGGTGTGCAATGGCTTATCAAAGAAGGTATTGCCGACCCAAAACGAGTTGCCATTTACGGAGGCAGTTACGGCGGCTATGCAACACTGGCAGGCGTTACTTTTACCCCCGATTTGTATGCCTGTGCGGTTGATTATGTGGGTGTGGCAAACATGTTCACCTTCATGAAAACCATACCCCCTTATTGGGAACCTTACAAAGCCATGTTTTATGAAATGGTTGGCGATCCTGTAAAAGACAGTGCCTTGCTTGCAGCAGCATCCCCGGTTTTACATGCAGGCAATATAAAAACACCGTTGTTTGTAGCGCAAGGAGCAAACGACCCACGGGTTAACAAAGCCGAAAGCGACCAAATGGTGGAAGCCTTAAAGAAAAGGGGCGTAGCAGTTGATTATATGGTTAAGAATGACGAAGGCCACGGCTTTGCCAATGAAAATAACCGGTTGGACTTTTACAGAGCGATGGATAAATTCTTTGATAGATATTTATCGGGTAAACCGGTGGAGGCTAAGAAGCAATAGGCAATAGGCAGTGGGCAAAAGGCAGTCGGCAGTGGGCAATAAGCAATAAGCAATAAAAAGGCATCCCAATTAATCTTCGGGATGCTTTTTTTGTGCTGAAGATTTTTTAACTGATACTCACTAAAAAATAATTCTTCTTACCCTTTTGCACCAGGATATATTTGTTGTGAAGCAAAAAGCTTTTATCAATTGCCAATTGAATATTGTCTATTTTATTTCGGTTAATGCTTACACCGCCGCCCTGTAGCATTTTCCTTGCTTCGCCCTTGCTGGGGAAAATATTTGTTTCGGCTAAAAACGAAACCACATCAATGGAGGTTTCAATTTTATCTTTTGCAAAATTTATGCTCACAATACCTTCCATTCCTTCCAGGTCTTGTTCACTAAGGCTTTCAGCCGGGGCACTTTGGTTGGCAAATAATTTTTCTGTTGTTTCAATAGCTTCTGCCAAACCGGCATCGCCATGAACAAATTTAGTTACTTCTTCGGCCAATTTTTTTTGTAATAATCGTTTACCAGCATCTTTTGAATGTTCATCAAGAATAGTATTTATTTCTGGCTGCGATAAAAAAGTAAAAATTTTAATCCATTTTTCCCCATCTGCATCACTTGCATTCAGCCAGAACTGATAAAACTGATACGGAGTAGTGCGGACAGGGTCAAGCCAAACATTTCCGCTTTCTGTTTTGCCAAACTTTCCTCCATCAGCTTTTGTAATCAACGGACAGGTAAATGCAAATGCTTTACCTCCGTCTTTTCTTCTTATCAATTCTGTTCCAGTTACAATATTTCCCCACTGGTCGCTGCCGCCCATTTGTAGTTTGCAGTTTTTGTTTTTGTAGAGCCAGTAAAAATCATAACCCTGCATCAGTTGATAAGCAAATTCAGTATAACTAATCCCAGCTTCTCCTTCCCCATCTTTTTGCCCAATCCTTTTTTTTACACTGTCTTTGCTCATCATGTAGTTAACGGTAATATGCTTTCCAGCATCCCGTAAAAAATCTATGAAAGAAATGGATTTGAACCAATCATAGTTATTGGCCATTTCGGCAGCATTTGGCAATGCAGGATTAAAATCAAGAAATTTTTCTAATTGAGCTTTTATCCCGGTCACATTTTTTTGCAATGCTTCTTCACTTAAAAAATTTCTTTCTTCACTTTTTCCACTCGGGTCACCAATCATTCCTGTGGCTCCTCCTACCAAGGCAATAGGTTTATGTCCTGCTTTTTGCAAATGCACCAGCAATAAAATGGGTATCAGGCTGCCAATATGCAGGCTATCAGCCGTGGGGTCAAAACCAATATAAGCTGTGGTCATTTCTTTCTCCAGTTGCTCCTTTGTTCCGGGCATTATGTCCTGAATCATTCCCCTCCATTGTAATTCTGCTATTAAAGGCTGCATTTTTTTAGGTAGATTATTTTTTTTGAAATTATAATTTGGCAAAAATGCCTATAAATATTGATAAAAACATAAGTTTCTCACTTATTAAAACCGGTTTTTTTCAAAAAAGAATTACAAAATCGAAAGCCCATTGTAGCCTTTTATCGTAAATGTACAGGCATCTTTTTTACCATTTTATGCGTCTTAATGAGTGTAATCAAACTTGATTGATGGTTGTATAAATAAAACAGTGTATGCGTATCTGAATTTGTAATATTAAGCTTAATTTTATATTGATATATGCACACAATTTACCAAGTATTTTTACGTTATTGTTTTATCTACCTATAAAAAATCAATAACCAACCTAAAGTTATTATGAGCTTACACACCAAAGTATACATTATACTGCTGATGAGTTTACCTATATCGGCGTTTTCTCAATTGCGTAAATATTCAAATGAATTTTTAAACATTGGTGCCGGTGCCCGTGGCCTTGCAATGGGTGGCGCACAGGTGGCTTCTGCAAAAGATGCAACTGCCGGCTATTGGAACCCGGCGGGCTTAACTGGTATTAAAGAGCAGGCCAATGTGGGCCTTATGCATGCCGATTATTTTGGCGGCATTGCCAAATACGATTATTTATCGGCTGCCAAACCAATACAGGATAATAAAAGAGCACTGGGTATTTCTATTTTACGATTTGCAGTAGATGATATACCCAATACCCTGTTTTTAGTTGAACCTGATGGAAGGGTTAATTATGATAATATCCAGACTTTTTCTACCGCTGATTATGCTTTCCTGCTTTCATTTGCACAAAAAATAAAAGAAACAGAAAAAACCAAAATCAGCTTTGGGTTAAATGCAAAAGTTATTTACCGTAAAGTTGGCAAGTTTGCATCGGCCTGGGGCTTTGGCCTGGATGCCGGCCTGCAAATGCATGGCGATAAATGGCATGCAGGTATTGTGGCAAGAGATGTTACCACTACTTTTAATGCCTGGTCTTTTACCTTTACTGAAAAAGAAAAAGAAATTTTATACCTCACTAAAAATGATATCCCTGTAAAATCAACCGAGTTAACAGCACCACGTGTTATAATTGGCGGTGGGTACGATTTTAAGCTAAGTAAATCTTTAAGCCTGATGCTGGAAGCCAATGTGGATGTAACTTTTGATGGCAAGCGGAATACAGTTTACAGCGGCAATACTATAAGCATTGATCCGCATATTGGTTTGGAAGCTTCTATCAGCGATGTGTTTTTTATAAGGGCCGGCATTACCAATTTTCAAAGAGGAACCCAGGATGGCGACACGACAAACAGAAAGAAAGTCTGGATTTATCAGCCCAGCGCAGGTGCAGGTTTTAAAATTAAAAATATTATGATTGATTACGCTTTTACAAATCTTGCCAATCAATCCAATCCATTATACACCCATATATTTTCATTGCGTTTTAATATTGCAGCAAGAAAAGAAGTTGAATAAAAATAATTTACAACCAGTATGAAAAAAATTCTATTAGCATCAATAATCCTGTTGCTGGCTTTTAACAGTAATGCACAGTTAAACAACAGTTGGATCGATTATAGTAAAACTTATTATAAATTTAAGCTTGCAAAAGATACATTAACCCGTATTTATCAGCCTGTATTGGCTGCTGCCGGCTTAGGGTCGGTACCTGCACAAAACTTTCAATTATGGCGCAATGGAAAAGAAGTACGGATGTTTACATCTGTGCCAACAGGTGTTTTGGGCAGTGGCGATTTTCTGGAGTTTTGGGGAGCAATGAATGACGGTAAATCTGATAAACCACTTTACCGCAATGCCGATTATCAGATGTGCGATAAATACAACCTGCATACAGATACTGCAACTTATTTTCTTACAGTTAATTCTGCCGGTGCCAACCTTAGATATTTGGCTACTGCTAATCCTACTGTTGGTAACAGCTTGCCTGCCGAACCTTATTTTATGCGCCGTATTGAGCAGCATTACAGAAATCAGATTAACAGAGGGTATGCTGCAGTGCTGGAGGAATATGTTTATTCATCTTCTTACGATATTGGCGAAGGCTGGACCAGCGACAATATCTCCCCATGTTGCGCATTGGTAAAAGTGCTGGATAATATAAATAAATATACTGCAGGGCCGCAAAATAATGTGATGTTTACATATACTGCCGCAGGTAATGCTTTAAATCCAAGAGAACTG
>JBKJLT010000215.1:0-5703 GCA_046596765.1 Ferruginibacter sp.
CCCTCAGCTTTTAACAATGAACAATTTAATTTCATCACACTAATTGAAACCATTGAACATTTACAGGATAAAGTTTTAAATGAAACCATGCAGGAACTGTTCAGAATATTAAAAACCGGCGGGAAAATATTTATCACCACACCTTTTAATGAAAACCTAGACCATCGTCTGGCTTTCTGCCCTTTTTGTAAAAGCGAGTTTCATGAGATGCAACACATGCAGTCATTTGATGTTGCAGGTTTAACTGCGTTAGCTGCCAGGTTCGGTTTTAAAGTTGAGCATTGTGAGCATATTGATATTGAAAGACTAAAGCTTGGGCCTGTAAAATATTTTGTTAAGCAGGTACTTGCAAAGCTGGCAATAGCTGTAGGGCTTAAAGATGCGGTCAGCAATAAAACGCCAAACCTTATAGCCTTTTTTGTTAAACCCTGATATATGATTACAGAAAATGAGATCAGGGTGAGGCTTTTAATATTTACGCCCACGCTGGAATGCGGCGGTTCCGAGAAATTTGTTTCACTTGTTTGTAATCATATCAACACAAATAAATTTTCTGTTTGCCTGGTTGTGGTTAATAATGCCAAACAGTTTTATCAAATTAAAAATCTGGCAGTAGAAATTGTTGATCTTAAAAAAGAAAGAGTTTTATTTTCTTTACCAGCAATAAAAAAAGCGGTTAAAATTTTTAAGCCGGATATTATTTTTTCTACCGCCAATCATCTGAACATATACCTGGCTATTTTTAAAAACCAGTTTAATAATAGCATAAAATTTATTGCCCGGGAGGCGAATATTGTAAGCATTACCAGCAATGTGGCTAAAATGCCTGCATTGTATAATTGGCTGGTTAAAAAATATTATAAACGATATGATCTTGTTATTTGCCAGTCGGTTTACATGCAGCAAGACCTGCTGAACAACTATAAAATATCCGCTGATAAAACACTAATAATTCATAATGCCACGCAGGAGCCTGCAGGTATTACAATTCAACCTAAAGTAAAGAAGGTTAAAAGCATATTTAAATTTATAACTGTTGCCCGGTTGAGTGAACAAAAGGGAATAGAAAGATTGATACATGCGGTTAAACTGATTTCCCCTTCTTTTAAATATTATATAATTGGTGAGGGAAATAAAAGGAACGAGTTACAAAAATTAATTGATAAGCTGCAATTGAGTGATAAAGTTTTTTTGTTAGGCCAAAAAGAAAATCCTTTCAGCGGCATGGAAGATGCTGATCTTTTCCTGATGGGTTCTTATTACGAAGGGTTTCCCAATGTACTGCTTGAAGCCGGAGCCCACGGCATACCGGTAGTTGCTTTTAATGTGCCCGGTGGTATTGCAGAAATAATTACAGACAATGAAAACGGATTATTGGTTGCCGATAATGACATCATTGCATTTGCTGCTGCAATTAATAAAGCAATAACGGCAGGTTTTGACCGGGAGAAAATAATAGAAGCGACAAAAAAACGTTTTTCAGTAAACAGTATGATTCATGCTTTCGAAAATATTTTTTTAAAGCTTGCCCAAAATAAATAACAGATATTTGCGCTACAGGTAATATGCCGGCTAAAGGGTTACCAACTTCCTGAGCCTGTTGAAGGATAAAGTGTGGGAAGCCCGTGTAAAATGAAAACGAATGAACGGTATTAAGCCAAAGTTGCTGATCTTTATAAATACATTGCAAACCGGCGGTGCCGAGCGTGTGGTATCCCTGTTGCTTGATCATTTAAAAAATGATTTTGAAATTCATCTTGCATTATACAGTAACTACGTTGATTATACAATTCCTCCCGAAATAAAAGTATTTAACCTGCAGCAGCCACTGATGCAGAATAAGGTGATTCGCTTTTTAAAGCTGCCCCAAATAGCACTTCAGGTTTACCGCTATTGCAAAAAAAATAACATCAACACGTCGGTTGCTTTTTTGTATCGTCCCTGCTACATCAATGCAATTATGAAAAGTTTTTTGGGTTACCGCGGCCGGGTAATCATGTGCGAAGGCACGCATCAAACCACCATGCAGGAAAGCCATTCGGCTATTTACCGTATGTTTTCAAAATTTATGGTCATGTATTCCTATAAACGTGCCCACCTTATCCTTGCAAACTCTTATGCAATACAAACCGACCTGATAGAGAACTTTAAAATTAAAACCCCGGTTCGGGTAATTTATAATCCTGTGGATCTCCAGCTCATCAAATCAAATGCAGCCGAAGAGCCCGATTTTGTTTTTGAGAAAGATGTTTTTCATTTTATTACGGTTGGCAATTTAAGAAAAGAAAAAAATCAGCTTTTGCTTATTCAGGCTTTTTTTATTTTAAAAAACCTGCCTTGTAAACTACTGATTGTTGGTGCCGGTGTAATGGAAGACGAACTGAAACAAAAAGTAAAAGATCTTGGCTTAATGGATAAGATTATCTTTTGCGGCTTTGATAAAAACCCGTTTAATTATGTAAGCCGCAGCGATTGTTTTGTATTGAGTTCCAATGTAGAAGGTTTCCCCAATGTTTTGATAGAAGCGCTTGCCTGTGGTAAACCGGTGATTTCAACAGACTGCAGCTCGGGACCCAGGGAGTTGCTGGCACCGGATACAGACCTGCATCACCGGGCACTTAACAACTATGAAATTGGTGAATACGGAATTTTAACCCCTGTAAAAGATGTAATATCACTTGCCAATGCCATGAAAAAGATGATGGAAGATGAGTCATTGCGGAATCGCTTTTTGTCAAAAGCGGCAAAAAGGGCCGAGCAGTTTGATGTAAATGAAATCAAGCAGTATTTTCATGTGGCGTTTGCGGGCTTGTAAGGTTATGGGTTTGTGGTTGACCTACATTTCTTGTTCAATATTTTTCTACCGAGCTTTTATGATTTCCTAATCCTTTCCTCAACCGCGAATTATTGTCTATTTTTGCCCCGCTTAAAGCATTTAATTACATGCATACAATCTTACTTACCGGCGGCGCAGGTTTTATCGGTTCTCATTTAACCAGGTTATTTGTAAAGAAGTATCCTCAGTACAAAATCATCAATCTAGATAAACTGACCTACGCCGGTAACCTTGAGAATTTAAGGGATATAGAAAATGAACCAAACTACCATTTTGTAAAAGGAGATATTACAGATCTTGATTTACTGCGTACCCTATTTGAAGAACATAAATTTACAGCAGTGCTGCATTGCGCTGCCGAAAGCCATGTGGACAGATCTATTACCGAACCACTTGCATTTATTACTACTAATGTTTTGGGTACATCATCTTTACTACAGGCTGCAAAAGAAGCCTGGACGGGTACTATGGATGGCAAAGTCTTTTATCATATCTCTACAGATGAAGTATATGGCTCACTTGGCGAAACAGGTTTTTTTACAGAAGAAACAGCTTACGATCCCCGCAGTCCGTATTCTGCATCAAAAGCATCATCCGATCATATTGTAAGGGCTTTTTATCATACCTATAAATTGCCCGTGAAAATCAGCAATTGCAGTAATAATTACGGGCCATTTCATTTTCCAGAAAAGCTGATACCACTCTGCATTCACAATATCATAAACAATAAACCATTGCCTATTTATGGTAAGGGAGAAAACATAAGAGATTGGTTGTATGTGGAGGATCATGTAAGGGCTATTGATGTTATTTTTCATACCGGAAAAATTGGCGAAACATACAATATTGGCGGCCACAACGAATGGAAAAATATTGATCTGGTAAAAGAATTGTGCAGGCAGATGGATGCAAAACTGGGAAGAGAAAAAGGCATTTCCGAAAAGCTGATAACTTATGTAACCGATCGTGCAGGCCACGATTTGCGGTATGCTATTGATGCAACAAAATTGAAAGATGAATTGGATTGGATGCCATCTTTGCAATTTGAAGAGGGGATCAGTAAAACAATTGATTGGTATCTTGCAAATAGCGAATGGTTGAGCCATGTAACAAGCGGAGATTATCAGAAGTATTATAACCAACAATATCATAAATAATAACAGCATGAAGGGAATAATTCTGGCCGGCGGCTCAGGAACAAGACTGTATCCAATCACAAAAGGAATAAGCAAGCAACTGATGCCGGTTTACGATAAACCCATGATCTATTATCCGCTAAGCACTTTAATGCTGGCCGGTATAAAAGAGATTTTGGTAATTACTACACCCGAAGATCAGGATCAGTTTAAAAGATTACTGGGCGATGGAAGCCAGTGGGGATGCAGTATTGAGTATGCAAAACAGGAAGTGCCAAACGGACTTGCACAGGCTTTTGTAATTGGAGAAAAATTTATTGGCAGCGATAGTGTGGCATTGGTTTTGGGCGATAATATTTTTTACGGCAGCGGCTTCAGTAAACTATTGCAGCAAAGTATTGATCCGGATGGTGCAGTAATTTTTGCCTACCCGGTAAGCGATCCCGAGCGTTATGGAGTTGTTGAATTTGATGCAGAAAAAAATGTCATCAGCATTGAAGAAAAACCAACAGCACCCAAAAGCAATTACGCGGTACCAGGATTATATTTTTACGATAACGCCGTTGTAGAAATTGCAAAAAATATTGCACCCAGCACAAGAGGCGAATATGAAATAACCACCGTAAATGATTATTACCTGCAACACAAAAAATTAAAAGTGGCGGTGCTTGATCGTGGCTTTGCCTGGTTAGATACCGGTACATTTGAAAGCCTGGGTGATGCAGCCGAATATGTAAGGGTTATAGAAAAAAGGCAGGGACTAAAAATTGGCTGCCCCGAAGAAATTGCCTGGCGCATGGGCTTTATTAGCAAAGAGCATTTATTACAATTAGCTAAAGAGCTTGAAAAAAGCGGCTATGGCGAGTATTTAAAAAAGATAGCAAAATAAAAAGTTTAGGAGTTTAGAATGTTTAGAAAGTTTAGTTTAATAGAATTTATTGCTAAACCCCTAAACCCTAAACCCTAAACCTCTAAACCCCTAAACCTCAAAACCTTTAAAAATGAATTACTACGTACACCCCAGTTCAATCGTTGATGATAATTGTGTAATTGGGGAAGGGACCAAAATTTGGCATTTCTCTCACATCATGTCCGGTGCAGTTATTGGCAACAATTGCAACCTGGGGCAGAATGTAGTAGTATCTCCAAAGGTAACTTTGGGTAATAATGTACGGGTGCAAAATAATGTAAGTATTTACGAAGGGGTGATTTGCGAAGATGATGTGTTTCTGGGCCCAAGTGCTGTGCTTACCAATGTGATAAATCCACGCAGCGCGGTAAGTCGCAAAAGCGAATTTAAAACCACATTAATAAAAAAAGGGGCCAGTATTGGTGCCAACGCAACCATAGTTTGCGGTAATACTATAGGCGAATATGCATTTATTGGCGCAGGTGCTGTAGTAACCAAAGATGTACCGGCTTATGCATTAATTGTTGGCAATCCTGGCCGTCAAACCGGTTGGATGAGTGAATATGGCCAAAAATTGCTTTTTGATGAATACGGAAATGCACTATGCAGCGAAAGTGGCATTGCTTATCAGGTTAAAGGCAATGTGGTAAGTAAGAAAGGATAATCCGTTACTATTCTTCTTCTTCGTAACAAACAAATATCAACGGTCAACCACTTTTTTTCAAAAAAATGTGTCTTGGGCTTGTTGGATATTCTAAAATCATTTAATTTTGAGTAGTTTATTTACTCAATTTCAATGATAGAAGCACTCATTTCCTCAA
>JBKJLT010000278.1:0-7619 GCA_046596765.1 Ferruginibacter sp.
GCTGGTTGAAGGAAAGCATAATATTTTTATTGGAATTGTGAATAACAAGATCAATTATATACCCCTGAATGAAGCTATTAAGAAAAAACAGCGCATCAGTGAGGAGTGGCTTAAGATCGTAAAAATATTAGCCACATAAAAAAATTTGTGTTTTCTGTTTATTGTTGTTAAAGCTAAACAGATTCCTGAACCCAAAAACTGTACACAACACAAAGCAAAAAACTCAAAACCCATAATAAATAATGAGCAAACACATCAGTAAATACCTGCATCAGCAAATGGATAAAGAAACAGGTATTTCGCACTCGCAGAAAAGAACAAAAATTGTAGCAACAGTTGGACCGGCCTGCGACACCCTGGAAAAATTACTGGAACTTGCCAAGGCAGGTGTAAATGTTTTCAGGCTTAATTTTTCTCATGGTGCGTACGACAATAAAAAACAGATTATAGAATACATACGTACCATCAATAAATCGCAGCCATTTAATATTGCCATCCTTGGCGATCTGCAGGGCCCTAAATTAAGGGTGGGCGAACTGGAGAACGGCATGGTTGAACTTGTGGAAGGTGAGGACATCATTTTTACAACAGAGAAAATAATTGGAACAAAATCTAAAGTCTATGTTTCTTACCCAAACTTAACAACCGATGCAAAAGTGGGCGAACGTATTTTCCTGGATGATGGAAAAATGGAAGTAAAAGTAAAAGCCATCCTTAATCCAAAAGAATTATTAGTTAGTATTACAATCGGCGGAATGTTATTGCCTAAAAAAGGAGTAAACCTGCCCGATTCGGAACTGACTATGCCTTCCATGACTGAAAAAGATTATGCTGACCTTAATTTTATAATTGAAAATAATTTAGACTGGGTGGCGCTTTCATTTGTTCGCCGAAAACAGGATATTGTTGAATTAAAAAGCAAGATCGCCGAAAAGAACAGCAAGATAAAAGTTATTGCAAAAATTGAAATGCCAGAGGCATTAAAAAATATACGTGACATCATTGTAGAAAGTGATGGCATAATGGTAGCCCGTGGCGACCTCGGTGTTGAGCTTCCGGTAGAGCAGGTTCCCATCATACAAAAAGAACTGATACGCAAAAGTATGCACCGTGCCAAACCGGTTATTGTTGCTACACAAATGATGGAAAGCATGATGGACCGTACCAAACCCAACCGCAGTGAAGTAAGCGATGTTGCCAATGCCGTGCTGGAAGGTGCCGATGCGGTAATGCTTAGCGGCGAAACGGCCATGGGTGAATATCCTGTGCAGGTGGTGGAAACTATGGTAAAAATTATTCTTGAAGTGGAGAAAACGGTTTACGATTATAACCGGGATGATATTCTTTCGCCACAGGCCCACTCCCCTTCTTTTTTAAGCGATGCCATTTGTTATAGCGCCTGTAAGCTTGCAAATGATACCAATGCACGTGCCTTGATTGGTATGACACAAAGTGGGTACACCGCTTTTATGCTGAGCAGCTACCGGCCCAAAGCACCGCTGTATATATTCAGTAAAGAAAGGTCTTTATTAAGCCAGTTAAGCTTAAGCTGGGGCGTAAGGGCATTTTATTATGCCGAAGAAGAAAGCTTAGATGATATAATTTTTGACCAGATAAATATTTTAAAAGAACGGGGTTTCTTAAATTCCGGAGATGTGGTTGTAAATACCGGAAGTACACCGGTTGAATTACACTTGTCAACCAATATTGTAAAAGTATCAACGGTTGAGTAGTTTAAAGGTTTGTTATTTTAAACCTATAACATTTGTTGCCGGCTTGGCAGCAAAGCAAAACTTATAAGTTTTTACTCTCCATAAACTTCATCAAATTCCGCTTGGCCCCATTTTTTATTTTGCGTTGAAAAAAAGAATTCCACCCCAGTAACCAGCCACTAAACCCCAATGCCTGGCTGCTCCATTTATGCAGGCTGAAGCCATCACTATGCTCGGCAATCTTTCCATCCGCAAAACGCATGTAGGCTTTAATTTTATTAATAACTTTTTTACCGGTTCTGGAGAAAGTATAAGTAGCCACCCAATCGCAGGTGCTGTATTCAGCATCCAGGTGTTGAATATTGCCAAAAGTTAGAGAAAAATCTTTGGCATTTTTACAAAGCATCTCCCACATAGCCTTTGCTTCATCGTCCCGCAACAAACCAAATACCGGATCAAAAAAAACAATATCATCGCTGTAGCAACTGTTCATCCCATGGTAATCCAGTTTTTGAAAAGAACTGTAAAATTTATTTATAAGCTCATCCCTGTTTGTACTCATAACCAATATTGTTTCGTTAAATTTAGCACTCAAATAATTAAACCATGAAAAAATATTTCCTGCTGCTCTGCCTTTTAAGCTTATCTGTATCTGTATCAATTGCACAAAACGCCGATTCGCTTTGGGTACGTGAAAATTATTATAAGGTTGAAAAGATGCTGCCCATGCGGGATGGTATCAATTTGTTTACTGCTTTTTATATCCCAAAAGACAGCAGTGTAAAGCATCCAATATTATTAAACAGAACGCCTTACAGTTGCAATCCTTACGGAGAAGATAAATTCAACTCCCGTATTTATGAAACTTACTGGATTAATTATTTAAAAGAAGGATACATTATTGCCATACAGGATGTACGTGGCAGGTGGATGAGCGAAGGAGAGTTTGTGGATGTACGCCCCTTCAACCAAAATAAAACGGGTAAACAAATTGACGAGGCCAGCGACACCTACGATGCCATTGAGTGGATGGTAAATAATTTGCCCGCCAATAACAAACGTGTCGGATGTTTTGGTATTTCGTACCCTGGCTTTTATGCAACCATGGCTGCACTAAGCGGCCACCCGGCATTGAAAGCGGTGAGTCCGCAGGCACCGGTTACCGATTGGTTTCAGGGCGACGATTTTCACCACAACGGTGCTTTTATGTTAATGGATGGTTTTGGTTTTTACAGCGGCTTTGGCAAGCCCCGGCCAAAACCAACAACTGTTGGCACACCGGGCTTCCGCATTCCCTCGCAGGATAATTATGATTTTTATTTAAAGACCGGTGCCTTAAAAAATTTCAGTAAAATAATGGGGGATAGTATTGCTTTTTGGAAAGATATGATGAACCATCCCAATTATGATGCCTGGTGGCAGGCCCGCAATGCAAGAAATTTTGTAACCAATATTAAACCTGCCGTGTTGGTTGTTGGTGGTACTTTTGATGCCGAAGATTGTTTTGGAGCCTGGAGTTTATACAAAGCAATTGAAGAAAAAAACCGCAACACCGATAACCGGTTGGTGATGGGCCCCTGGTTTCATGGTGGTTGGGGCGGCCGTAGCGATGGCAGCTATCTGGGCAATGTGCGTTTTGGGCAAAAGACAAGCGAATATTATCAACGCAATATTGAAATACCTTTCTTCAATTTTTATTTAAAATTAAAAGGCACGGTACGTGATATTGCCGAGGCAACTGTTTTCTTTACAGGTGAAAATGAATGGAGAAGTTTAAAGGAATGGCCTCCGAAGAATGTGCAGTATACAAATGTTGATCTAGTTGAAAATAATATGCTTGATGGCATTAACAGGCCATCTGTTAAACTGGGAGAACCAGGTCCTATTCGCTTAAGAAGAGATCCTAATAAGCCTTATAGCGAATATATCAGCGATCCTGCACACCCTGTGCCTTATACCGAAGATATTGGTTTGGGAAGAACAAGGGAATACATGACCGATGACCAGCGTTTTGCAAGTCGCAGGTCCGATGTGCTTACATTTAGTACAGGTGTACTGCAGGAAGATTTAACTCTCGGCGGACCAGTGGTTGCTGATTTAATGGTAAGTATCTCAACCACCGATGCCGATTTTGTGGTGAAACTGATTGATGTTTTTCCGGATGAATTTAAATACGATGAAAAAGAAATGGGTAAAGGAAATGGCCTGACTTATCCAATGGGAGGTTATCAAATGCTGGTACGTGGCGAAATTATGAGAGGCCGTTACCGCTACAGTTTTGAAAAGCCTGAAGCATTTACTCCCGGAAAAATAACCCAGGTAAAATATACCTTACCCGATGTGGCACATACTTTTAAAAAAGACCATAAGCTGATGATACAGATACAAAGCAGTTGGTTTCCTTTAGCCGACAGGAACCCGCAAAAATTTGTTGACATTTATAAATGCGATGATAGTGATTTTCAAAAAGCAACGATAAAAATTTATCACGATCCAGTGAATGCGAGTAAGATTATTTTACCTGTTTTAAAGAATTAAAAAAATCTATGAAAAAAATATTTTGTTTTTTATTGATTCTCGGGAGTATTAACACCAAGGCTCAAAAGGATTTGAATATTGTACCCCGGCCTGCATTTATCAAGATCAGGAATGGCAGCTTAAACTTATCTGCCAATACACAGATCATGAACATATTTAAGATTACGCAGTTGCCCAATAATCTCACAACAAATTTAAGAGAACCTTTGGAACCGTCTTTACCATCATATTTAAAGACAATGATTCAGGATAAGTTTGGGATAAATCTGAAAATTAATACTTCAGGCAAATTTGAGAAAAACAAAACCTATATCTCCTTTTATAACTTAAAAATAATAGAGCCAAATAAAAATAGTTATGAAATACAGATTGATAAATCTCATATCAGTATAGGCAGTAATTCTAATGCAGGTTTTTTTTATGGTATACAAACAGTGCTTCAGATCATAGAACAGGCTACAACAGAAAGACGAACAACCAACAACAGTCAACTATTAATACCACAACTTACCATCCTGGATCAACCCCGCTTCCCCTACCGTGGTATGCACCTTGATGTTGGCCGACACTTCTTCCCCATCTCTTTTGTAAAAAAATATATTGATTATTTAGCCACATATAAATTCAACACATTTCACTGGCATTTAACCGAAGACCAGGGCTGGCGAATTGAGATAAAAAAATATCCTGAGCTTACAAAAATTGGTGCCTGGAGAAACGGAACACTTATTGGCCGCTACCCCGGCAAAGGCAATGACAACAAGCCCTACGGCGGTTTTTATACCCAGGCAGAAATTAAAGAAGTGATACAATATGCAAAGGACCGGTACATTGATGTGATACCCGAAATTGAAATGCCAGGCCACAGCAGTGCTGCTATTGCTGCTTATCCCTGGTTGAGTTGTTTTCCGCAAAAGCCAACCGAGATACCGGCAAAAATGATCTCTCAAAAAAGTATGGAGGAGCAAAAGAACGGAAGAATAAAACTGGTACAGGAAACCTGGGGCGTATTTGATGACGTTTTTTGCGCCGGCAAAGATTCTACTTTTAAATTTTTAGAAAATGTGATTGATGAAGTGAATGCACTTTTTCCTTCAAAATATTTTCATTTGGGTGCTGATGAATGCCCAAAAACGCATTGGAAAATTTGTCCGGCTTGCCAGAAAAGAATGAAAGATAATAACCTGAAAGATGAACATGAGTTGCAGAGCTGGTTTGTGCAGCGCATTGAAAAATATTTAAACAGCAAGGGTAAAATATTAATTGGCTGGGATGAAATTCTGGAAGGCGGCCTGGCACCCAATGCGGTAGTAATGAGCTGGCGTGGCGAAGCTGGTGGCATTGAAGCAGCAAAACAAAAACACCAGGTGATCATGACACCGGGTAACCCGGTTTATTTTGACCATACCCAAAGTAAAAATGAAGACAGTGTAACCATTGGCGGCTACAATCCCATTGAAAATGTATATGCTTACGAACCCATTCCCAAAGAACTAAATGCTGAGCAGGGCAAATATGTATTGGGTGCACAGGCAAATATGTGGACAGAGTATATGAATAACACCCGTAAAGTGGAATACCAGCTATTCCCACGCATTACTGCATTGAGTGAGGTTTTGTGGAGCCCAAAAGAAAAAAGAGACTGGAAAGATTTTGAAAGAAGGCTACCATCTATTTTTGAAATGTTGGATAAACAGAAGATTAATTATAGTAAGGCGTATTATGATTTGAAAGCTACGGTTTTGCCTACGTCAGATAATCAAGGTGTTTTATTCAAATTAGCCAGCAACTCAAAAGAAGCTATTTTTATTCATGGTGGAGATACAATTTTCGCCTATGAGAAACCTTTATTAATTAATAGTAATGGCACCATAAATGCTACACTCGGTAATAATAAATCTGAACTATGGCAATTGTTTTCTTTCAACAAAGCCACCGGCAAAAAAATATCTCTTGCAACTCAACCAGATAAAAAATACCCCGGCGATGGTGCTTTTACATTGGTTAATGGTGTGCAAAATGAAAAGGGCATGGCTAAATCATCTGAATTTTTAGGTTTTAATGGAACCGACCTTGATGCAACGATTGACCTGGGCAAAGAAATGGATGTTTCTAAAATAACATTGCATGTATTTAAGCAAACCGGTAGCTGGATATATTTACCCAGCCAGGTAGAAGTTACCTACATACCTTTTATTGATACCACAATCATCACCAAGCATCCACCATTAGAAACTGTTACTGTAGATGTAAACCCAGATGATGATCTCAACAAAATAGAAATTAAAAAAGAAAAATTCTGCAGGTATATACAGGTAAGGGCAAAAAATTACGGCATCATTCCTGCCGGTAAAGCCGGTGCAGGTTACCCGGCGTGGCTGTTTGTAGATGAGATCGAAGTGCAATAAGGTGTCAGGCCACTAAGAAAAGAGCTTGCGTTTTGAAATTCTTTAAAAACTAAAATCTCCTGAGCCTGCATAATATTTAAAGTGGCCAGACACCTAATCCCAAAAAGCTGCCAACAAAATAAAACTGCCACTAAAATAAATTATACTCCGTAAATTTGATATCAAAGCTTACTGTTCATGCATTTTGAACCCAACCAAATTTACCATGTTTATAACCGGGGCAATAATAAGCAACCCATCTTTTTTACTGATGCCAATTATCTTTTTTTTTTGCAAAAAATAAAAACTGAATGGAAAAAATATGCAGATATTCTGTGCTACTGCCTGATGCCAAATCATTTTCACTTTATCCTGGTGCCAAATGCTGAAGGCTGTAAAAATATAGTTTTAGCTGATAAAGAAACCTACATGCAAAACCTCTCAAAAACAATTGGTAAAACCTTAAGCTCTTATACTAAAGCAGTTAACCTTCAAAATAAAACAACAGGTAACCTTTTTCAAAAGAAGACGAAGTCAAAATTGTTAACAGAAGCCACGAGAATAAATGAGCTTTTTACCAATCAGGATTATGTGTTAACCTGCTTTCATTATATTCATCAAAACCCTTTAAAAGCAAAGCTGGTGAAACACTTAACGGAATGGCCTTTTTCTTCTTACCAGGATTACTATAATCAGAGAAACGGAACAATTTGTAATAAACCATTAGCAATGCAGTTGCTGGACTTATCTGAAATTGATTTTAAAAACAATAGTATTGCGGAACTAGATAATGATATAATTGAGAGATTATTTTAACTTAGGGGTTCTAAATAGGTGTCTGGCCACAGCAATCAGTTATTCTGTTATAGATTCTAAGTTACGCTGATATTATTTTAAGTAAAAGCTTTCGTAGTGGCCTTACACCGCAACCAACTATTATGACTAAAATTGACCTCACCGATTCTCTCGAAAAAATACCGGT
>JBKJLT010000359.1:0-2790 GCA_046596765.1 Ferruginibacter sp.
TCCGCTTTATAAATTTCCAGAGAAGGTATATTTCAAATCAACAAGCCATTTATCATTCAGCCTCACCAGTTTTAAAATTGTTTTATCGGTGCGGCTGTAACTGTTACTGTAATTAAATATATATACACTGTCGGTTACATAACTGGTTTCATTTACAATAATATCGGCCTGCTTATATTTTTTCAGTATAGCTTTGTCTTTTGCGCTGTATTGTTTTTTAAAGCGCTCAAATATCTGGCTATTTGTGTCATCTTTCAGCAGGTATTTTTCTGCTTCCTTAAAATCGTTATCCAGTAAATTGCGTACAAATGTATTGGCTACGTCAATGTCGGTAACCGGTTCTTTTTTTGTTTGGTCGTTGCAGGAGAAGATTACTACAGCAAGTAAAACGAGGACGAGCATTTTTTTTATCATAGTTTAAAGTTAAACATCTTTACATTAAGGCAAAAAAAAAGCATCCAGGCGTTTGCCGGAATGCTTTTGAATGCGGTATTTAAATTTTTTAATGTTTTTCCATTTTATCGCTCATAGAATCCAAAGCCTGCAGTCCTTTTTGCATCAGCATTTTTAAAGAATCCGGATTCATATTTTTTAATTTTTCCAAACCTTCTTCTAAATCCTTACCGCCGGGGCCCATATTACCTTTCATACTGTTAAACATGCCATCGCCTGAATTAATGAGGGATATTTTCCAGGCACCATCTTCTTTTACCAGGTTAAAAGTATGGGTGTTTACTTTTCCTTCTTCGGTAACTTCGGCATCTACAGTGGCTTTGTCTCCATCAACTTTCTCGTTCTTTAAAGTGTATTTCACATTTTTTACTTTCTCCTTAAACTGATCTGCCATTTTTGTTTTCATCTTTTCTATGGCCTGAGGATCGATGCTGCTGGCAAATTTTTCAGCCGATTCTAAAAAAGCAACATCTTTTTTAGTAATGAATTTCTTTATGTCCTCCATATTGCCGTTTTTCATGGCTGTAAACATAGCGTCAATAGCGGCTGTGGGTGAACCCTGGTCGTTTTTAGTATTACATGCTTCAAAACCTGTTGACAGGCAAAGCAATAAGATTATTTTTTTCATAATTGATTTTTTTAGTTTTGAAAGTTAAAAATAATTTTATTTTTTCTTTTATTGACTTTTTTTATACAAGAACCCGTTAAATTTTATTTAGAAGGGATTAATATAAAAAAAAGAGGCATCATTTGATGCCTCAGGTATGTAAGGATTAGTAAGTATTATTTTTTTGTGCCGCTTTCCTTTTGCTCTGTAATCCGCAAATCATCTTTGTTATATGCTTTAATGATCTGCTTAACCAAACGGTGCCTCACCACGTCTTCTTCATCAAGTTCGATATGTGCAATGCCTTCCACATTTTTTAAAATACGGGTGGCTTTAAATAAACCGCTCTGCTGGTTTTTAGGCAAATCAATCTGCGTAGGGTCGCCGGTAATGATGGCTTTTGCATTGGGGCCTATCCTGGTTAAAAACATTTTTATCTGCAGGTCGTTGGTATTTTGTGCTTCATCCAGAATAATAAAAGCATTGTCTAACGTGCGGCCACGCATGTAGGCAAGTGGTGCAATTTCAATGGTACGTGTACTCATGTAATAACCCAGTTTATCAGCCGGTATCATATCATCAAGCGCATCATACAAAGGGCGCAGGTAAGGATCAATTTTTTCTTTCAGATCGCCTGGTAAAAAACCAAGGCTTTCGCCGGCTTCTACAGCAGGCCTGGTTAAAATGATTTTTTTAACCGATTTATTCTTTAATGCCCTAACCGCCAAAGCCACGGCAGTATAGGTTTTGCCGGTACCTGCGGGGCCAATGGCAAAAAGAATATCATTTTTATCGCAGGCTTCCACCATCCTTTTCTGGTTGGCGGTACGTGCCCTTACTGTTTTTCCGTTGGGGCCAAATACCAATACATCGTTGGGGTTGCGGTCAATAAAATTGTCAACCGCCCGTTCATCATCGCCGCCTAGTATCTGCTCAAAATAATTAGCACTCATGTGGCCGTTCCGTTCAAGATAACGGAGAATAAGATCAATTTTTTCCCTGGCGCTTTCAATTTGTTCCGGGGCTCCGCTTAATTTTACCTGCGTGCCACGACTAAGAATTTTTAAAAGGGGAAATTTTTTTTTCAGAATGTCTAACTTACCGTTGTTTACGCCAAAGAATTCGATAGGGTTTACGGTTTCAAGATTGATGATCGTTTCTGTCAATGGATTTTTAGTTTTTGCCACTGTTTTTGTAAGGCTGATTTACCAGGGTATACATAGCAGCGGTTAGTTAACAATTAAAATGCAATTGGTACTTAACTTGTCTCTTTACCAAATGTAAGGAATTGATTTTAATAGATTGTGTATTTACTTATCAACAACATGTTAATTAATAAAATTTATTGACGTGGTTTTGTGATTATGATTTTCTTTTTGATTCTATAAATGTTTAGTTATTTTAAGGAAGTAGCGAGCAAATTTAAGAAACAAGTTGTAATAATTTGCTACAGTATTTTATGGTTGTTGGCCAGAGGCATAACGGCTTCGAGTATGCTTACGTAATGCCAGCAGCGGAAAAAAAATCAATGATACGAGTTTACTCCGCTTCGATAAAAGTTCAGCAATGCTACACTGTAAAAGAGTGCGACGCCACCGAAGCCAAAGCATTACAAATGCCGGGCTCAAAAAAAATCACATGGTCAGACGAGGTCGTCAGACCATGTGATTATTCTTCGACTTCGCATTCTTCGACTCCGCTCAGAACCTGCCCACAATCTTCAAATTAAC
>JBKJLT010000408.1:0-2656 GCA_046596765.1 Ferruginibacter sp.
GTTTTAAAGTAAGGGCTGGTGCCAATGTGCAGGAGCTATTGCGTAAACTACCGGGCATACAGGTTGATAAAGACGGAAAGATAACTGCAATGGGCGAACAGGTAAAAAAGGTATTGGTAGATGGTGAAGAATTTTTTGGTGAAGACCCCGGCATTGCCACAAAAAATTTACGGGCCGATATTGTTAAGGAAGTAGAAGTATTTGATAAAAAAAGCGACCAGGCTGCATTCACCGGTATTGATGATGGCGTAAAAGATAAAACCATCAACCTTAAACTGAAAGACAATGCCAAAAAAGGATATTTTGGCAAAGCCGAAGCCGGTACCGATTTTAAAAACTACTACAACAACAGTGTGATGGCCAATGCCTTTAAAGGTAAACGTAAACTGGCTGCTTACGGCATTATGAGCAATACCGGCCAAACAAATTTAGACTGGGATGACCGGAATAATTATGGCGGTGGTATGGGCGATAATATGGAGGTGCAGGATAATGGTGATATTTATTTTACCGGCGGTGGTGGGGATGATAATTACTATGGAGGCCGGGGCGGTATTCCGCAAAACTGGAATGGTGGATTTCATTACAGCAATAAATTCAACAACAATAAGCAATCCTTAAACAGCGGTTACAAAATCACAAAAGTTAACAGCCCCAGCGGAGAACGCAATTTCACTACTAATTTTACCGGTGATTCTTCCTTCAATTCCAATAGCATATCTGATGGGTTTTCAACAAAATTAAAGCAGAGCCTGAACCTCAGTTTTGAAACAAATATAGACTCTTCAAACTCTCTAAAATTTACAGCCCGTGGTAATTTAAATTACACAAAAAACAGCAGTAATTACTATCTTAAATCAATCAGCGATAAGTCACAGCCAATTAACAGTATTGAAAGACATACTAAGGGCGAATCAAATAATTCGGCAATTAACACCAGCCTGCTTTGGAAACATAAGTTTAAAAAAATTGCCCGTACACTCACGGTTAATGTTGCTTATAACCTCTCCCTAACAAAATCAGACAGTTACCTTAACTCAAGAAATGAATATTACAAGGCAGGTATATTGAATAGTAATGACACAACCGACCTGGAAAATATAAAGAATAATAATACCAATTCATTTACAACAAATATTACTTATACCGAACCAATTGCCAAAGATTTTTTTCTGTCTTTTAATTATGCTTTTTCGCTTACCGGCAATGAGAATGAAAGAACGAGTTTTTCGAAAGATCTGAATAATAAATACAATGTGCGAATTGATTCATTAACCAATTCATTTTTGTTTAAACAGGTAAGCCATAAGCCTGGCGTAAGTTTCAGGATGGTGAAGAAAAAATACAATTACAGTGTTGGGTTGGCGGTATCAAACACTTCCTTTAAACAGGATAACCGTACGCAAAACCTTTTCCGCAAATATAGTTTCACTAATTTCTTCCCAAGTGCTTCGGTTTACAAAAAAATATCGGGCAACGGTGGTATTCGTATTAATTACAATGGCTCAACCAGAGCACCATCGCTTGATCAGTTGCAACCTATTGTTGACAATACAGATCAGGTTAATCAATACATTGGCAACCCTAATCTGAATCAATCATTTACGCACAATTTTAACCTGAATTATAATTTTTACAATGTTTTGCAGGAAAAAGGAATGTGGATGGGCCTCTCTGGAAATTTTATTCGAAATGCATTTGTAAATGAAAGAGCCCTTGATGCTTTTGGAAAATCAATATCCCGTACAGTAAATGCAAATGGAAATTATTATTTCAACCTCTACTCCAATTACAATTTTAAAATTAAGAAACCTAACATCCGTATTTCTTTTGGGCCTAATGGCTACCTGTCAAGAAATATTTCATTCTTAAACAACCAAAAGGCGGTAAATACCAATTCAAACTACGGTTTAAGATTTGGCATAAGCAAGGAAAAAGAAAAGAAATATGATATTTCCTTCAGTGCAGAAATCACAAGAGTAAATTCAAAAAGTTCTATTAACTCGGGTGCGCTGGCCAACTACTGGCAGGGCAATTTTAGTTCAGATATTGAAATAACGCTTCCCTATAAATTCAGGTTTGAAACTGATTTAAGTTATAAGACTAAACAAAAAGACACACGTTTTCCGGCAAAAAATACATTTACTTTATGGAATGCCAGTTTAAAACGCAACCTTTTTAAAGACAAATTTGAAGCAGGTATTTTGGTAAATGATATACTGAACGAGAACAGAGGTTACGACAGAAGTTTTAGTGATAACCGCTATTCTGAAACCTATTACAATACTTTAAAAAGATTCTGGATGCTGACACTGACCTGGAATTTTTCTAAAAACGGCAAACCAACTTCTGACTTCTAAATTGACTGTATGAAATATATTTTTATCATTGCGCTTACTTTTTTTGCGAATATTTTGCAGGCGCAGGTATTTATTGATAAAGGCCTGATTGAATACCAGGTGGTGGTTAATAACCATAAAGCCATGGGCGATGGCACCTGGGCAGAGATGTTTAAAGACAAGATACCCAAACTTTCAACCAGCTATTATCAGCTTACTTTTGATGCTTATAAAAGTATTTATCTTTTTAATAGAAAAGATGAGCAAACCAAATCGCCCTGGAGCAATGGCAACAGTGAGGATAATATCTGGTATAA
>JBKJLT010000474.1:0-3297 GCA_046596765.1 Ferruginibacter sp.
TTTTTAAACATGGCAACGGCTTCGGGTATTTTTTTCTGGTTTAGCAAACTGTAACCGAGCCGCTCAATAATATCTTTTTGTGTTTTATTAATTTGATAAGCTTTATTGTAATAAACTTCGGCCTGATCGTATTGCTTTAACTGCAAATAATACACATCGGCGGTATTTTTATAACCGCTCCACTCGTTTGGCAAACCACTGTTGTATTTTTTAAAAGCTTCAATGGCTTCGTTGCTTTTATGCTGTGCCATATAAATTGTGCCCAGGTTAAAATATACGTTTACATTGTTAGTTTGTAGCTGGCTAACTTTTACATAATCTGCCAAAGCACCCTTCATATCTTTAAGCGCATACTTTGCATTACCCCTGTTTAAAAATGTTACCGCATTGTTGGGTTCGTATTCAATGGCTTTATCATAAAACTTTATCGCTTCGGTATAATTATTCTGAATACTTTTCATAGAACCACGCCCCAGGTAACCATCGGCATCATCGGGTTTCAGTTCAATACATTTTGCATAATCATTATCAGCAGCAGCATAATTTTTTAATGCAGCCTGCACAATTGCACGGTTTTTATATGCCAGAAAATATGCCGGATCGTTAGTGATAGCGGCATTAAAATCATTCAATGCAGCCGTGTTATTATTTTGCCTGTAATAAACCATGCCACGATCATTATAAGCATTACTGTATGTTGGCTTTAGGGCAATTGCCTGGGTTTGATCTGCTATGGAACCTGCCAGATCTTTTAAAGCATATTTAGCCAGGCCACGGTTATGCAGAGCCTTTTCGTTTTTGGGGTCAAGGGCAACGGCTTTATTAAAATCTGCCAGGGCTCCGGCATAATCTTTTGCCTTATATTTTGTCAGCCCCTGGTTATTCATCTCTATAGAAGTTTGTGCCACAAGGGTATTAAAACCGAAAATAAAAAAAAACAGGACTGTTATAAAAATGCGGTTGTTCATATCATTTAATTTACTTTATTTGATGGTTTAAAATTATGCTAACATTCAGTTACTGTAAAATATCTTTTCAATTATTGTTGCAAACAGCGTTCCACAAAATTAATAGCTCCTTTGCAGGATTGGGTAAAAATACTTTTTAACAAAACTGTTATCTTTAGTAAATCTAAATAAGTAAATGGCAAACAATTATATAATTCCTGCACAAACCCGTATTGGGCATGTACATTTAAAAGTGGCCGATATAAACCGCTCTCTTTCCTTTTATTGCGGCTTGCTTGGTTTTGAATTAACCACAATGTATGGCGACAGTGCCGCTTTCATTTCGGCAGGCGGTTACCACCATCACATAGGGCTCAACACCTGGTATAGTAAAGATTTACCAGCGGCACCAGCGCATTCGGTTGGCTTATTTCACACGGCTATTGTTTACCCTAACCGAAAAGACCTGGCATTTATTTACAACCGGTTAATGCAGGAAAATTATCCTTTAACCGGCGCATCCGATCATGGCGTTTCGGAAGCTTTGTATTTAAATGATCCCGATGAAAACGGTGTTGAATTGTATTGGGACAGGCCCAAAGAACTTTGGCCTCAAAAAGAAGATGGCAGCCTGGAAATGTTTACCCGTGCATTAGACCTGCATGCCTTGCTGAAAGAACTTAAATAATTTTTAAAGCCATACTTGACTATTTTGACAATTTGCCACTTTAACCCGCTCATTTCAAAAAGATTTAAACATTGACATGAAAATACAATACGCAACCACCGTCGCAGATATTACCCGGTGTTTTGAAGTAATGAAAGAACTGAGGCCGCACCACAACACTGAAAGTTTTCTTATAGCTATGGAAGCCATGCAAAAAGAGGGCTACCATTTAATATACCTGCAAGATGAAGGACGCATTGTTTCGGTTGCAGGTTTTCGGTTTACCACCACATTATACGATGGCCTAATCATTGATTTTGATGATTTTGTTACGCTGGCTAATGGCCGCAGCAAAGGTTATGGTGCCATGGTTTTTGATTACCTCGTTGGTATTGGAAAAGAAAGAGGAATTAAAGCAATCCATTTAAATTCCAATCATCTGCGTTTTGATGCACACCGTTTTTACCTGAATAAGAAGATGAGGATTGTTGCACATCATTTCAGGCTTGATATACAATAAACCATCAAGTTCAATTTGGAAGCCACCATCAACAAACTCCAGATTGAAAGTTTTCTGTGATGTTGAGCTTGTTGAAAAATTGCTATTTTCCGACCCGTAGTTTCAATGCTGTAATGCTGCAAATTGTTTTAATATGCGGTTAATTTCATTAGGCATATTTTTGTAGATGAATGATTAGACCAAATTAGCTACAACAGGCAAAAATTTAAAGTTTAAATTATTCATAGCAGCGTTGAACCACATAGGCACATAAGGTACATAGGCCTTCACATAGAAAACCTATGTGCGTATTTCCTATGTGGCCTATCTCCTATGTGGTTCCAAAAAAAACTTAGGACTTTAATAAAAAAATAATTATGGATTTAGAATTCAACAAAAATGAAGACGCCATGAAAATGGCCTGGAGCAACGTAAAGCGCCACCTCGAAAAAATTTACGAAGGCGGTGGAAAAAAATCGGCAGCCAAACAAAAAGAACGCAACAAACTTACTGCCCGGCAGCGTATTGCTTATTTATGCGATGCCGGTAAACCCTTTGTTGAGATTGGTGCCTTCGCCGGTTTTGACATGTACCCCGAAGAAGGCGGCTGCCCCGCCGGTGGCACTGTTAGCGGCATTGGTTATGTTAGTGGCAGGCAATGCGTAATTGTTGCCAACGATCAAACTGTAAAAGCCGGTGCCTGGTTTCCCATTACCGGCAAAAAGAATTTGCGCATGCAGGAAATTGCCATGGAAAATAATTTGCCGGTTATTTATCTTGTTGATAGTGCCGGTGTTTTTCTGCCCATGCAGGATGAAATTTTTCCGGATAAAGAACATTTTGGCCGCATCTTCCGCAACAATGCAAAAATGAGTGCTATGGGCATTACGCAGATTGCAGCCGTAATGGGTGCCTGCGTTGCAGGCGGTGCTTACCTGCCCATCATGAGCGATGAAACATTGATGGTAGAAGGCAATGGTTCTATTTATCTCGCCGGGCCTTACTTGGTTAAAGCCGCCATTGGCGAAGATGTTGACAGCGAAACCCTGGGCGGTGCAGATACACATAACAGCATCAGCGGCATTGCCGATTATAAATTTAAGACCGAAGAAGCATGTCTCGACCAGGTGAAAAAAATAATGAATAAACTCGGCCATCATAAAAAAGCAGGGTTCGATAGAGTT
>JBKJLT010000489.1:0-7497 GCA_046596765.1 Ferruginibacter sp.
GGTATTGAATATTGTGCTTATTCCGCAGTTGCATTACACTGGCGCAGCCATTGCAACTTTCAGTTGTTACCTGTTTATGATGCTGACAAGTTATTGGCTGGGACAAAAATATTACCCAATACCCTACGCCGTAAAAAAATTAATTGCGTACATAACCATCGTAGTGCTGATATACTTTATACACATGGCAATTGTTAAGTGGGTATCAGCCTCATTAATTTTCTCTTTAAGTACCGGGCTGCTATTGTTTATTTTTTTTACCTGGTTTGTTGGAAAAATTGAAGCAAAGGAACTGGCGAAAATGCCGGTTATTGGAAAGTATTTCAGTAAATAAAAAAAATTATGAACAAAGCTCAGTTTGGAATGATTGGCCTTGGCACCATGGGCAGAAACCTGGCGCTTAATATTGCCGACCATAGCTTTGCCGTTTGTGGTTATGATCGGGATATTGCACAACAACAACGTTTAATTACCGAAGCTGATGGCAAACCTGTTCTTGCAGCGGCAAGCATACAGCAGCTTGTTGACAGCCTGGAGAAACCTGCAAAAATAATGTTGCTGGTACCTGCAGGAAAAATTGTGGATGCTGTACTTGCAGAGCTGGTGCCGCTTTTACAAAAAGGTGATATTGTTATTGATGGTGGCAATTCTCATTTTACAGATACAGACAGAAGGTATATACAACTACAGCAAAGCGGCGTTCACTTTATGGGCATGGGTGTAAGCGGTGGCGTAGAGGGTGCCAGATTTGGCCCCAGTATGATGCCCGGCAGCAACGAAGAAAGTTTTAATGCAGTTAAAAATATTTTAGAAAGCATTGCTGCAAAAACGGAAGACGGCCCCTGCGTAACTTTTGTTGGTAATGGTGCAGCAGGGCATTACACAAAAATGGTACACAATGGTATTGAATATGCCATGATGCAATTGATAAGTGAAGTATATGGAGTATTAAAAAATGCTGGTGGTTTATCTAATGATGAATTACAAAAAACTTTTGCTGCCTGGAATAATACAGAGTTACAGGGTTTTTTAATGGAAATTACCGCTGATGTTTTTTTAAAGAAAGATGATAAGACAGACGCATCACTGATTGATATGATACTTGACAAGGCTAAACAAAAAGGCACCGGTATGTGGACCAGCCAGAGTGCGATGGATCTGAACATTCCTATCCCCGTGATAGATGCAGCCGTGAGCATGCGTTATCTTTCTGCTATGAAGGAAGAGCGGATAGCAACTGCAGAAAAATATCGTTCAACACAAAACTGTGCTATTGCTAACAAAGAAGAACTGGTGAATGATTGTAAAGAAGCTCTGCAATTTGCTTTCATTCTTTCTTATGCACAGGGATTACATTTATTATACGCAGCATCAAAAACATACAGCTATAATGTAAACATAGCAGAAGTTGCAAGGATATGGAAGGGAGGTTGTATCATACGTTCTTCGTTACTTAATGAAATCCGCAAAGCCTATATTGAAGATGGATCACTTAATAATATTATTCATTCGTTGGTTTTTAACGATGTGTTGAAAAAAACAAGAATTGCTGTAACCAAAATTTGTAATACCGCTATGCAGCACAGCATACCGGCAACTGCATTTGCTGCATCACTAAATTATTTTGATGCGTATTGCTCACAAAATCTTCCAGCTAATTTAATACAGGCACAGCGGGATTTTTTTGGTGCACACACTTACGAACGTACCGATGCAACAGGAAGTTTTCATACCGATTGGAAATAAATAATAACCATGGAAATTAAAAATAAAGCACCGCAATCTATAATCATCTTTGGCGCAAACGGCGATTTGTGCTGGCGCAAGCTGATACCGGCTTTGTATAATCTCTACCTTACAGATAACCTGCCGGAAAAATTTTCTATAACAGCCATTGATCATGGCGAAACAACCGGCGAGGCATATAATAAAAAACTGTTCGAAGGTATTAATCAGTTCAGCCGTACGGGCAAAGCCGATAAAAAAGCATGGGCAGCATTCAGCAGTCATATTCATTACCTGCAGGGTGATTTTACTGACTCTGCCTTATACATTACACTTCAAAAATCATTAAAAGAGCAGGATAATAAAGGCAGTCAGCGGCTTAACCGTTTATTTTATTTCTCTGTATCTCCCCGTTTTATTGAAACCATTGCCGAAGAACTATTTAAAAATAAAATTGCCTCTCAAAAAGAAACAGATCGCATCATTATAGAAAAACCATTTGGCAGCAGTTTGCAAACCGCCAAAAAACTCAATGCATTCCTATTGAAACGTTTCTCTGAAATACAATTATACCGTATTGATCATTACCTGGGTAAAGAAACTGTACAGAATATGATGGTGTTTCGTTTTGCCAATTATATTTTTGAACCCCTGTGGAATAAAAATTTTATTGATCACATTCAGATAACGGTAGCCGAAACGGTAGCTGTTGGTGGCCGGGCTAACTATTACGAACAGGCAGGCGCAATAAGGGATATGATACAGAATCATTTGCTACAGTTACTTTGTGTAGTTGCCATGGAAGCACCCAAAAAATTAGATGCAGTTGAGATCAGGAATAAAAAGTTGCAACTGCTGAAAGCAATCAGGCCTTTTACAAAAACAACTGCAACAAAAAATATTATACGGGCTCAATACACAAAAGGAACAGTTAAAGGAGTAAAGCAGGTTGCTTACCGTGAGGAGAAAAATGTTGCTCCGGCGTCGGTAACCGAAACCTTTTTTGCAGGTAAGTTTTTTATTGATAACCAGCGCTGGCAGGGGGTTCCTTTTTATATCCGTACCGGTAAATCTTTATCCAAACAAACTTCGGTAATTGTGGTGCAATTTAAAAATACGCCGCACAAGCTTTTTAAATACGATTGCAATCCCAACAGAATCATCATTTCTATTCAGCCAGATAACGAGATAAGCCTTTGGTTTGAAAGCAAGGTACCCGGACTGGAAATGAAATTCCAAAATGTAGAAATGGATTTTACTTATCGTGAAAGTTATGCAGAGCAATTACCAGAAGCCTATGAAGCTTTATTGATGGATGCTATGGTAGGGGATGCCTCTTTATTTATGCGGAACGACCAGGTAGAAACAGCCTGGAAAATTGTAATGCCGATTATTAATGCCGGACAAAAACAATCAAAAACAAATCTTAAGTTTTATGCTGCCGGAAGCGATGGGCCAAAAGCGGCAGACGACCTTTTAAAGAAGGATGGCAGAAAATGGTATCTGTAATCTTTTGACGAAATTATTCTGAAAAATAGCTCCTTAGGAGCGTTATATTAGTAGAAAAATAGATTTTCAGATATTGAAATAGCTCCATCGGAGCGGCATGTAAACATATCGCTCCGATGGAGCTTAAAAAACCATTTTTAATTTCTACTAACATAACGCCTCTATGAGGCTAAAACAAAAAATTATATGTTGCGCTACAGTTCATACGAATCATTAAGCAATGCCGCCGCACATTTTTTTACAGTTGCATACAGCCGCAGCATTGCAGCCCACGATAAATTTACGGTAGCGTTAAGCGGTGGCAACACTCCAAAAAGATTTTATGAATTATTGGCAACGCCTGATTTCAGCAACAACATTAACTGGAAAAAAGTATTTATTTTTTTTAGTGATGAAAGGTACGTGCCGCACCATGATGCAGAAAGTAATTTTAATATGGCTTCAAAAGCGTTGCTTGAGCATATCGCCATTCCACGTAAAAATATTTTTGCCATACCGATATCATCTACTCCAAAAAAAGATGCCGCCGCTTATGAAGCATCGGTAAAAAGAATAACAGCTGATACAAAATATGCTTTCGACCTGATCTTATTGGGTATGGGTGCCGACGGCCATACCGCTTCTCTTTTCCCCGGCAATGAAATACTACAGGAAAAGAAAAGATTAGTGAAAGAAGTTTTTGTGAAAGAAAAAAATATCTACCGCATTAGTTTTACCGTCTGCTTAATTAACCGTGCAAAGCAAATTTTATTGGTTGTAAATGGCGAAGAAAAAAAATCTATTTTAAAAAGAGTCTCATCTAAACGTAAAACTAAAAACCCTTTACCGGTTCAATTATTAAAAGGAGATATTACGTGGATGATAGCGTGATCAATATTTTTTATACAGATCATAAATAATTTTCCTGTCTGTATCCGTAAGTACAGGTGTAGCATCGTTTTGCACAAAATGCAGTTTAAAAGTTTTGATAGCCGCCACGGAATCCCGGGTATCGTAACCAATAATGCGTAATGCCTGTATGGCATCAAAGTTTTCGGGCAGTTTAACATTTGCCGTATCATACCAATAACCAAAACCACTGGCTGCCAGTTGCTGCCATGGAAAATATTTATTGGGATCTACTTTTCGTTTAGGTGCAATATCGGCATGACCAATAAAATTTGCTGTTGGAATATTGTTATCTTTTTTTAGTTTTTTAAGCACATCCAGTAAACTTTTTATCTGTGCTTCGCTAAAAGGTTCAAAGCCATTATTATCCAGCTCAATACCTATGCTTACACTGTTAACATCGGTAATATTACCCCATTTGCTGTTGCCGGCATGCCAGGCCCGCAGGTAATCGTTCAGCATGTGGTTAATGGTACCATCTTTACAAATTACATAATGGGCGCTAACCTGTGTACGGGGCAGCGTAAAAGTTTTAAGGGTGGTATCGCAGGCGGTTTGCGCTGTATGATGAATGATTACAAAGTTTGGTTTACGCATTCCAAAATTGGTGGTGCCAACCCATTGGGCAGCCATCATAGCGCTGTCAATACCGGCAGGTTGTTTTTTTATTTCGTTGGCAAATGCTTTGGTTTGTTGTTTGTACATTTTATTGCTTTCAGCATATTTACCGGTGCTGCAACTGTTGCCTAAGAAAATTATTACCGCAAAAAAAAGTAGTTGTTTCATACTGAAGTTTAAATTGAAAGTTAAACAATTTATTTTTTTAGATAAAAGAAAAGCTGCCAGTAACGACAGCTTTTAAATATGTTCACATTCAACCTTTAAGATTCGGCATTTACAAGGTTGCCATATCAATTACAAACCGGTAACGCACATCACCCTTCAGCATTCTCTCATAAGCTTCATTAATATCTTTCATGGCAATCAGTTCTATATCACTTACAATATTATGTTCGGCGCAGTAGTCCAGCATTTCCTGGGTTTCAGCTATGCCGCCAATTAAAGAACCGGCAATGCTTTTTCTTCCAAAAATAAGATTGAACGCTGGCACCTGTGCCGGTGATGAAGGCGCACCTACACAAACCATAACACCATTTGTACGCAATAAACCCAGGTAAAAATTATAATCATGATCAGCAGAAACCGTATTCAAAATAAAATCAAAACTACCCATTACTTTTTTAACCTGCTCTGCATCACTGGTGAGTACAAAATGATGTGCCCCCAGGCGATCGGCATCTTTTTCTTTTGAGGCTGTATGGCTCAGCATGGTAACATCAGCACCCATAGAAACTGCAAGCTTAACACCCATGTGACCAAGCCCGCCCAGGCCAAGCACCGCAACTTTATGACCTTTTCCAATCTTCCAGTGGCGCAGTGGAGAATAGGTGGTAATACCGGCGCAAAGCAACGGTGCAACCGCTTCTAACGGCAATTTATCAGATATGTGCAATACAAAGTCTTCATGCACCACAATTGATTTGCTGTAGCCACCGTAAGTATTTCCGCTGCCATCTCTTTCCTGGCCATTGTAAGTGCCTACCATGCCATTGACACAAAACTGCTCCAGTCCGTCTTTACAATTTTCACATTCGCGGCAACTGTCAACCAGGCAACCAACACCTGCTGTATCGCCCACTTTAAAATTTTTCACATGGCTTCCAACGGCTGCAACCACGCCAACAATTTCGTGGCCCGGCACGCAGGGATAAATAGTGCCGCCCCATTCACCACGAGCTGTATGCAGATCGCTGTGGCAAACACCACAGTATTTAATATCAATTTGTACATCATGGGGATTAGGATTTCTCCGGTTGATTGTCCAGGGTGCAAGTGCTGCAGTTGCATCCTGTGCTGCATAAGATTTTGTAGAAGCCATTTAATTAAGTTAAAGTTAAAAATTTAATGATTGTGAATTTACGAATAAGTTGTTGTTTAAAACATGTTTTGAAAATAAATTTTATTTTTTACCGGCACCATCACACGAAAGTTTTTCAGGATGTATGCGCCTGATCTTCTCCTTTGTATCTTTACGTTGTTTTTGTCAAACTTACTTTCTATCTTATCAACTTTGCGTTAAACAGATTTTATGAAGAAATATTTGCTTTTTATCCCACTACTTGTAACCACGGTTATTGCATTTGCACAACAAAAGCCTGCATATATTTTGTATAACGCTGAGGGCAGAAAAATATCTTACCACAAAATGATTAAGCTACTGGCCCAAAAAGATATTATTTTATTTGGCGAGTTTCATAACAATGCTATTTCGCACTGGCTTGAACTGGCAGTGGCAAAGGATTTAAGTGAAAAACGAAATTTAATTTTTGGTGCCGAAATGTTTGAAGCCGATAACCAACAGGCATTGAATAATTACCTGGCCGGTAAAATAACGGCAAAAGGGCTTGACTCTACAGCCAGGCTCTGGAGTAATTACAAAACAGACTATGCACCCATTGTAAATTTTGCCAAAGAAAAAAATGCCGCCTTTGTTGCCACCAATATTCCCCGGCGCTATGCATCCCTTGTTTCAAAAAAAGGGTTTGAAGCGCTGGATACTTTACCTGCATTAGAAAAAACATGGATGGCTCCCTTACCCATGGATTATGATGCAAACTTACCCGGCTATGTAAAAATGCTGGAAATGATGGGTGGACACGGTGGTGCAAACATGCCTAAGGCTCAGGCAACTAAGGATGCAACCATGGCGTATTTTATTTTACAAAACTTTAAACCGGGTAATCTGTTTGTACATTACAATGGTTCTTTTCACTCAGATAATTACGACGGGATAAACTGGTATTTAAAAAGAAAGCAACCGGATCTGAAATACGCAACCATCACCACCGTATCTCAAAAAAATATAAAAGAACTGCTGGCCGAAAATAAAGGCAAGGCTGATTACATTATTTGTGTGGATGAGGATATGACGAATACCTATTGATAACACTAAGGATTGGAGGCAAAAAAGAAGAAATAGCCATAATCATTTTAATCAGGCACGTTTGTTGCCATTGATACATACTGCACCAGTGTATATGGCTTAACTATTCCCGTGCTCTTATCAATTTCACCCATAAAACAACTATAATGAAACAATTTATTTACACTTTATTTCTTCTACTCAGCCTAAACAACCTGTTACAGGCGCAACCATTTGCGGCCCAAATCAAGTATGATAAGGGCATGCAGCCTGGCCTTAAGCTGGAACTGCCTTACACAACTGAGGTTTCTGAAGCTACCATTTTAAAAAAACTGGAGGCTATTGGTTTTAAACCCGAGACCACAGGCGAATTATTCTGGAGGAGAAATACC
>JBKJLT010000196.1:0-3337 GCA_046596765.1 Ferruginibacter sp.
CGCCTTTTGTTTTAAGTGTCTGGCCACTATAAATATTTTTATTGACCAAAATTCTTTTGTTTTTTAAACATTTCAAAGTACAAACTCTTTTCTTAGTGGCCTGACACTTTCGGGTAATCAAATACTAATTGGCAAAATGTTTTTACACCAACAAATAACTGACTGTCGTCAATCATAAAATCGGGTGTATGATGGGGAGGTGCATTTTTTGCATCATTGCCACGGGGCATGCCGCCAATATAAAAAAAGAAGGCAGGTGCTTTGGTACCATAAAAACTAAAATCTTCGGCACCGGTAACCCAGTCCATTGGCCGCACATTATTTTTGCCTGCTGCTGTTTGTAAAGAGGGAATCATTTTTTCAACCAGATCCGGTGTATTATAAGTTACTAAAGTTTTATTATAAAAATTTACTTCGGCAGTTGCGTTGGATGCCTCTGCAATTTTTGTTGCAGTAAGGCGAATGCGATTATGAATATCAACCTGCATTTTACTATCCAGCGTTCGTATGGTTCCTTCCATATTTGCTTCTTCGGGAATAATATTAAAACGTACACCGCTGTTTATTTTGCCAACGGTAATTACTGCGGGTGCTTTGGTAAGGTCCATTTGTCGGCTTACAATATGCTGCAGGCCTTCAATAATCTGTGCCGAAACCGAAATGGGATCAACACCCAGCCAGGGCTGCGATCCGTGCGATGATTTGCCTTTAACTTTTATCGTAAATAAATCGGCAGATGCCATGAATGACCCTGATTTGTATTGAATATCACCGGCCGGTATCCAGCTTTCAATGTGCATTCCAAAAACTACATCCACTTTAGGATTTTCCATCACGCCTTCTTTTACCATTAATGAAGCACCGCCTTCTTCACCTTCGGGAGCACCTTCTTCAGCGGGCTGAAAAATAAATTTTACCGTGCCGGCAATATCTTTTTTCATGGCAGATAAAACCTTCGCAGTGCCAATCAGCATAGCCACATGTGCATCGTGTCCGCAGGCATGCATTACAGCAACTTTTGTATTGCCATACATGCTGCTGTCGGTTGATGCGTAAGGAATTTTTACTCTTTCTTTTACCGGCAGTGCATCCATATCGGCCCTTAATGCGATAACAGGTCCCGGCTTTCCGCCTTTTAAAATAGCTACCACACCGGTTTTGGCAACTCCGGTTTTAATCTCCAAACCAAGGTCTTTCAGTTGCTCAATAATATATGCCGATGTTTTAAATTCCCTGTTACCAAGTTCAGGATGCTGGTGCAGGTGCCTTCTCCACTGAGTTAGCTGGGTTTGAATAGCTTTTGATTGGGCTTCAATCAAAGTACTTTGCTCCTGGGCAAATAAATTATTTGCCAAAAAAAGAGCGGCGAAATAGGTAAAAAAAAATAATTTTTTCATTGAAAATGTTTGTGTTATATGGAAAATTACCGTTTATAATATTATGAATAACATAATCCGGTGATTTACATCAATATTAATTTATTGTTCGTAATATTGCCAACGGTTTTTTTATACAACGAAAAATAAATTTCAATCAACAAAGAGCTTATGATTTAAATATTTACTTCTACTTTTTACTGATAATTAAGGTTAATGCAGTTTTTTTGTTCTTGCAGGATATTATTCTTACACAAAGCAGCTTATCTGTTGTCAATTATATCTTCTAAGTAAAATCCCAGGTAAATAGGTTTTGTCATTATTTTTTTTTAAAGAAATTTTTATTTATTAAATCACCCCAATTTAATTATGTCTTTCAAATTAAAAACAACATCAATTATGAGAAAAATTTTCCTCTTTATTGTTCCGTTGTTATTTTGTGTTTTTAACATAAATGCACAAAATACCAGCGCCGGAGAGAATGCTGCTTTCAGTTTGGTTAGCGCAAGCAAAACCACACTGGCACTGAGTGCAGAAGATCTTGGTAATGTAATGGTTTCAAGTACTTCCTACGATGATGCTTCACGCATTAGAATGGTTTACCTGACCCAGACATACAAAGGAGTTCCGGTTTTTAACCAGATGCTGGTACTTGCTTTCAGAGATGGCAAATTGCTTTCGCAAGCTGGTGCTTTTAACCACAGCCTTGAAAAATTTGCTACTGATAAATCTGCTATACCTTCTGTTACTGCGGCTTCTGCAGTACAGTCAGCTCTTTCAGACAGGGGCTTACATGCTTCGCAAATGGCAATTGCCATTAACAGTAAAAACAATGGCAACAAAGTTGAGTTCAGTAACATGGGTATTTCTCATAGTAATATAACTACCCAGTTAATGTGGACACCTGTTGAAAATTCTAATGAAATACGTTTATCATGGCATGTGTATATAGAGCCTAAAACCAGTGCCGATTTGTGGATGGTAAGGGTAGATGCTGTAAACAACAGTATTTTGGGTTTTGATAATTATACCGACTATGATAATTGGGGTACACCCGATGTAAATGGGTTGGTAAAATATCCTGCGTTTGCTTATGGTAATATGCAGTCAACTTTAACTGAAAAAAATATTTTTGATTTTACACAGGGTCCATCTACAATTACTACAGCAACATACAGGGTTGTTCCTTTTCCGGCAGAAGCTCCAAGTTTTTCAAACGGAGCCCATGCTTTAAGAACCGATCCATGGCTTGCTGCACCAGGTAATGCTACTACTTTAAAATGGAATACAGGTATTGGAAACACCGACTATGATTACAGCCGCGGTAATAATGTATGGGCTTACGAAGACAGGGCCAATAATAACACCGGTACAATTGCCAAATCTGCTGCCTCATCTACGGCACTACCAAATCTTACTTTTAATTTTACACCGGATTACACCGTTGATCCTACTCAAAATACACCCGTTCCAAATCAGCGTTTTAATATTACCAACCTGTTTTACTGGAATAATGTGATTCATGATGTGATGTATGTGTATGGTTTTACAGAGTCTGCTTTCAATTTCCAGGATGATAACATGGGAAGAGGTGGAGCTGGAAATGACCATGTAAATGCCGAAGCACAAGACGGCGGCGGAACAAACAATGCAAACTTTGGAACTCCGGCTGATGGCGGAAGCGGAAGGATGCAGATGTATTTGTGGACAGGCGGCACCCCCAACAGGGATGGTGATGTAGATAATGGAATTGTTGTTCATGAGTATGGACACGGTATCAGCAACCGCCTTACCGGTGGTGGCTCTGGTGCATGTTTAGGAAATGCTGAGCAAATGGGCGAAGGATGGAGCGATTATTATGGTTTAATGTTTACCCAGGATTGGACAACAGCAACAGTAACTACTGGTTTTAATTCTCCCAGAGGAATTGGAACTTATGCTTTATTTCAACCTCCTACAGG